>DATEXR010000074.1 GCA_035256765.1 Candidatus Deferrimicrobiaceae bacterium
TCTTGCCGACAGCCTTTTCTCGGAGCGGTCCCTGAAGAACCCCCCGAAGGCGTTTGCAAAGTGAGATGTATTATCGCGTTCGCCCTTCTGGCTGCGATTGCGCTCTGTCCCTGCTCCCGGGCCCTTGCCCTTTCGGCGCACGGATTCCTGGAAGGGGCTGCTGGGGTAAGGCTCACGGACAACCCTGCCCAGCCCAAAGATGCCACCTTGGGGGAAGGACGGCTCCAGGTGGAACTGTCCCAGGAGGGTCCGGCCGACAGCCGGCTTTTCTTCAAGGCCGATCTGATCGGGGACACCGTGGAGGAACGGGGAGATGCCGACCTTCGGGAGCTCTATCTTGACCTTTCTCCCGTGCAGGTACTCGATATCCGCGCCGGGCGGCAGATCCTCACCTGGGGGACGGGCGACCTGATCTTTATCAACGACCTTTTCCCCAAGGACTTCGTTTCCTTCTTCGTCGGGAGGAGCCTTGAATACCTGAAGGTTGGGAGCGACGCGATGAAGTTCAGCCTGTATCCCGGCCCATTCTCCCTGGATCTCGTCGCCGTCCCTCATTTCACGCCGAGCGAGATCCCGAAAGGGGAGCGGCTCTCCTTCTTCAATCCATTCGCCAACCGGATTGCGGTCTCCGGCGAGAGCCTGTCCATGAGGAAGCCCGCCGCAACCCTAGAGAATACCGAACTCGCCTTAAGGCTTTACCGGACCTTCGGAAGTTACGAGGGCGCCCTGTACGGATTTCGCGGCTTCTTCAAGGAGCCTGGGGGCATGGATCCGGCCGACGGGACGCTCTTCTACCCGAAGTTGTCGGTTTACGGCGCCAGCACGCGGGGGCCCTTCCTCCAGGGCGTCGCGAATTTCGAATTCGGTTATTATGATTCCCGGGAGGACAGGCCGGGAACGAATCCCTTGATCGAAAATTCTTCCCTGAAGTACCTGCTGGGCTACGAGCGGGAGCTCCGGACCGATTTTACCGTCCGCGCCCAATATTATCTGGAGCAGATGCTGGGTTACGGGGCCTATAAGGCTTCCCTCCCCCCTGGAGCGCCGGAAAAGAAGGAATATCGTCACCTTCTCTTCTTGCGCCTGACCCAGTTCCTCCGCTACCAGACGGTGGAGCTTTCCTTCATCGGTTTTTACAGCCCTTCGGATGAGGACGGCATGGTCAATCCCCAAATCTCTTACAAGATCACCGACCGGCTGTCCGTCGCGTCGGGGGCCAACGTCTTCTTCGGGAAGAAGGACTTCACCCAGTTCGGACAGCTCGACAAGGACGACAATCTGTACCTTCGATTGCGGACCAGCTATTAAGGAGGGTCGATGGACCGGAAAATATATCTCGATTTCAACGCCAGCACCCCGATCGCCCCGGAGGCCTTGGAGGCGATGCGGCCGTTCTTGGCCGACCATTACGGGAATCCGTCGAGCCTCCATTGGGCAGGGATGCCGGCAAAGGACGCCGTGGAAAAGGCGCGTGGGCAGGTTGCGGGGATCCTCGGGTGCGATCCGACGGAGGTGGTCTTCACCAGCGGCGGGAGCGAGGCGAACAACCATGCGATCCTGGGGGTCTTCTTCGCGAACCGGGACCGGGGCGACCACATCATAACAACGGAGGTCGAGCACCCGGCGACGATCGAGCCGTGCCGTTTCCTCGAACGGTCGCTCGGCGCGAAGGTGACCGTTCTGCCGGTCGACCGGTACGGGATGGTGGATCCGGACGACGTGCGAAAGGCGATCACGCCCCGGACCGTCCTCATCACGGTGATGCACGCCAACAACGAAGTGGGGACGATCGAACCGATCCCCGAGATCGCTGCGATCGCGCGGGAGGCGGGGGTCCCGTTTCACACGGATGCCGCCCAGACTGTC
>DATEXR010000075.1 GCA_035256765.1 Candidatus Deferrimicrobiaceae bacterium
GCGATGGGGGTGAAGTTCGCGCGTCCCGAAGAACGCGTGTGGGTGATCGTCGGCGACGGCTCCTTCCAGATGAACATTCAAGAGCTGGGCACCATCATGGAGCAGAAGATCGACATCAAGATCCTTCTTCTGAACAACAACTTTCTGGGGATGGTCCGGCAGTGGCAGGACCTCTTCCACGGGAGCCGGTTCGTCGGGACCCCGGTGAAGAACCCCGATTTCATCGCCCTCGCGGCGGCGTACGGGATCGCCGGGGAGAGGGTTTCCGAAGGGAAGGACCTCGAGCCGGCCCTGCGGCGCGCGATGAAGCACAAGGGGGCCTACCTGCTCGAGATCGTGACGGACATGGAGGAGATGATCCTGCCCATGATCCCGGCGGGCTCCCGATTTTCCGACATGAAGGTCACCCGATGAAGCAGAAGAGATTGCACACCATTCTGGCGTTCGCCCACAACCAGCCGGGGGTCCTGTACAAGCTGCTCTCCCTCATCCGGAAGAAGCGGTACAACGTCGAGACGATCACCGTCGGCCACACCCACGTCGAGGGGATCAGCCGGATGACCATCTCGTTTTCCCACGGGGAAGGGAACAAGATCGACCAGATCGTCCGGCAGATCGACAAGATCACGGAGATCCCGAAGACCGAGGATGTGACCTACGCGAACGTGATCAACCGGGAACTGGTCCTCCTGAAGGTCAAGGCCTCCCCGCAGGACCGCGTGCACGTGACCGCGACCACGCAGATCTTCGGGGGAAAGGTGATCTACGTCGCCCCCGCGCACATGATCGTGGAAATCACGGGGAAGCAGGAAAATATCGACAACGCCATACGGTTGTTCGAGGAGTTCGGGATCGAAGGGATCGCCCGGACGGGGGCCACGGTCATGCACCGGGAAAAGGAGGATATGGGACTGGACCGGATCGTACTGCCCGAGAGGCGCGCGCGGTCCCTCGGCAACAAGCCATGAGAATCCCCGGGGAGTCCGTCTGCCCTCCCTATCCGGCGTGAACGCAATCGCTTGAATCGCCGTCTCGTCCCTTGATATGACATTTTTGGTCACGAGACGATTCCCGCTTCCTTTTTTTGCCGGTTATACGTTTTCCCCGCCCCTCCTCGTTTTCCCCAACCCATCATAATTCATCGAGAATCCTCCGCCTCTTCCTCCTTGGCATATTTTTTTCATAGGAAAAGGACGATATGAGGTTTTATCCCGAGGAGAGGAATTTCCGGATGAACACCCAACAATCGGAGACAGGCTCCGGGAAAAGACAAGGGAAACGGATTGCCGCCGCCCTTTGCCTGTTCGTTCTGATCGCGCTCGGAATCTTGTTCTGGGGGAACTATGCCCAGATCATCGAACCTCTCGGCATCGCCGGGGGGGCGATTGTCCTATTGGTCTACCTTTTCGCAAACAGGTATCTGGAGGAGAAACATCACGAGGATGCCCGGCGCGAAAAGGACGCGGAATACGGATCCGGGGGCCCGTAGCGGCCAACCGCGCGAAGCGGACTGCCCGGGGCAGGCGCGTCCCGAAGACGTTCCGCCGTCACGCCGGCGTTCTATTCGATCACCGGATTTTTCTCTCCTGCCGCCCGAAGCGCCGCCGCATCGATGGGAAGATTCAACACGTGCATCTTCCTGTGGCAATTGGGGCATAGCGCGACCGTGTTTCCGGTCGTGTCCTCCCCTCCCCCGGACAGGGAGGTGACGTGGTGCATCTCGAGATACGGAGCTCCTTTGTGGTCCCGGAAGGGGGCCTTCTTTGCGCATAACTCGCATCGTCCATTCGCCCTCCGCCTGACATACTCGGAGACAAAAGGATCCCGATCGTACACCTGGACGCTCATGGTGTGCATCCCGGGTTTCCGGTCCACTTCCCGTGCCTTGCGGATCACCTTCTCGATCGGAAGACGCGCGGCGGCCCTCTCCTGCATTTTCCGTTTCCCGTCCCATACCCACTCGGGGATGGGGGGAGGGGTCTTGCCTCCCTTGAGTCGAAGGGGAAAAACCCAGACCTTTCGAAGACGGCCCGTCCGGTCCCTCTGGTGTTCCGGAATCGGAGGACCCGCCGGTTCGATCTCTCCGATGTAGGTATAGGTCCCTCTCTCGTATCGCGCGAAGAGAAAAGCGGATACCTCATTGACCGGCAGCTCGGAAAGAGCCCTGTTCGGGCCGCGGTGAAGCTCCTGATCGCCGACCAGCCCGATTCCCGCATAGTGGATGATCCCCTCGCGCCAGCGGTTCAGGTAGATCGACTGGGTGGTGTCCCAAATCAGGACGAGGCTGTTCGTCTGCAAGGACCTGCGCAGGCCCCCTTGCGGGCTGCACCGGAAGATCTCCGTCAGTCGTCTGTTGTCGACCGACTCGCCGGGATGGAGATGGGGGAATCGGTCGGGGAAGGAAGACACGGGTCGTTATCCGCGCACCGCTTCCCCGAACTCCCGCAGGAAAGTCATCTCCCCTGAGGAAAGCGGTCCCTTCTCGAGTGCGGCCAGATTCTCCCGCAGCTCGACCACGTTTCGCGGGCCGGACAGCACCACGTCCACATGCGGGTTCGTAAGACAGAATCGGTAGCAGTCGCCGGCCGTGGGCACCGGCCCCTTCCAGCCGCCGGGCGCATGCAGAAGCCGCCGCCAGGCCGTGGCGGTGTAGGCGACCACCGCGGGACGCCGCCTTGCGAGATGCGGGAAGATCTCCTGCTCCGCTCCCGGGTGGGTGGCGTTGTAACGGATCATGAGGAGATCGAGGATCGAGTCCTCGGCGAGTTTGCCCGCCCGCTTCCGGTTGTGAATCGAAACCCCTACCGCGCGGACCTTCCCTTCGTCACGAAGCTTCACGAGCTCCGCCTGCACCGCCCCGGTAAAGGCGGACATCTTGCCGAGCCAGTACAGCTGAAAAACGTCGAGGTAGTCGGCCCCGAGGGTCCGAAGAGCCCGCTCGGCGCCACGGCGCACCGCGCCCGGCAGGTATCCCAGAAGCGGGCCCGCCGACACCACGTACCGCTCCCGGTCGCGGGCGAGGGCGTCGCGAAGCGCCGGTGTGAGCCCCTTCATCAGCGGGCTCCAGAAGACGTACTGGATGCGCTCCAGCGCCTCGCGGCAACCCGCCTCGTCCAGGCCGAAGGATCCGGAAAGCCCCAGCCGGAACAACTTTCGGCCGAGACTGGGCACCTCGCGGCAGATGAAATCGTTCACGGTTCTTCCCCTTCCGCGACGATCGATCCCCCCTCCGGCGGGAACATGCGGTTGCGAAGGTGCACGGGAAGCGCTGTCCGCGCATCCCTCCCGGATCAGTACCCCCTGCTCGGTATCCACCATTCGAAGTTCCGCGAAGGGGGTTTCGGGGGACGCAGGCGGGATTTCACCCGGTCGAGGAAGAAGGGCTCGAAAACCCCTTTCGTGGGACAGGGAAGCCAGCCGGCAAACTTGTTCTCCGCAAACAGGGTCGCCTGGAACGACGCATCGATGTTCACGGAGGTCCGAAGCTCTTTCTCCCGGGTAAGGACGATGGCGTACGTCCCGAGCAGCTGCCCCAGGACATCGCGGGGGTATTGCAACACGCAAAAGCAGTACGTCGAGTCGTACCTTCCCAGCATGTATTTCCGCAGCTCCAGGCCCGGGTCATCCGCAACGATCCGTCCCGAGTCCTTTTCCATGGTCTTGATTTTCCAGTTCCCTTCCTGGAGAGTGGCCATGACGGCCTCCCAGACTTCCTCGTAGCCGCTTCCGAAGGTTTCCCGGGACCGGGTCTCCTCCCGGGTCGGGTAGGTGGCGCATCCCCCGAGGAAGGAAAACGAAGACGCGATCAGGAATCCGGCAACAAGAAGACGCGCGGATTTCCCCATCGCCGGTCGCCGATCCCTTGTCCCCGCTCTTAGACCCACGGATTTCCCGCGTCCACGCCCCATGCGCTAAAGCGTATTGAAAACCGCGGGAAAGCACAAGTTCCCAAACGCTTCAAGGCGATTCCCTTCTCTGCCGCCCGTTGATCTCACCCCGGAACCCGGTACGCCCGGGGCGATTCCGGCTTCGACCCCGAAGGACCGGAAAATGGCCGGCCTGGACAAGATCGGCAAAAAAGGGGGATAAGTTCAGGATGAAACGATCGAACCATCGTGGCCTGGTCGTGTCCGACCGCCTTCTCGAGCGGATCGTCGGGCAGGACCTCGTACCGGATTATTATATATGTTGCTTATCAGATTGTTAGAACATAATATTTAAATTTTTATATCATATTTCGAAAATGACCTTGGATTCTCCATCGTTCCATGAAATTGGAACCTCCCCGTTTCTTTCGATCACGCAATAGTGCAACGGGAAGAGTTTATGGTACGGTACGAAAGAAAGGGGTTCGACATGTCCATCCTTGATTTCCCCTCTGAATGTATCGAGCCGTTCATCGAGCACTGGGGAGAGCCACGCGCTTTCTGGCTCCGGAAACCCAGGCCCGTCGGCGAAACGATCCTGATCGCCAGAAAAAGGTTCCCCGTCCCGGATTCCCATGAAAACCGGAAAACGATCTTCCTGGATGTCGAACGAGCATTCGGGACCGGCGGGCACGGCACCACGGAAGGATGCCTCCTTGCGCTCGAGAAGTTCCAACGGGGAGAAGAAACCGTCCTGGATGTGGGGACGGGCACGGGGGTCCTTGCCATCGCGGCGCACCGGCTGGGAGCGCGTCACGTGACCGCGGTCGATATCGACGGCGCCTCCTGCCGGGAAGCAAGGAAAAATCTCGCCGCGAACGGGATCGCGACCGGAATCGAGGTCAGGGAAGGCGGGATCGAACAGGCGGAAGGCCCGTTCGACATCATCGCCGCGAACCTCCGGCCGCTCCTTCTGGTTGGGCTCATGGAGGTTCTCGTCGGCAAATTGCACGACCGGGGCGTCGCGATCCTCTCGGGGATCATGGAGAGGGAGCTCCACCCTTTCCTGGCCTTCCTGGAAAAGCACCCCCTGGAGCTTCTGGACAGGAAAAGGATACGGGGCTGGATGACGCTGGTTTTACGAAAAAGATCGCGCAACGCCCCCCCTGCGGGATAGCGCCCCGCACCCGAAACTTTGAGCTGGGGGAAAAGACCCCCCGGACCGGCCGGTCCGGGGGGTGGTCGTTTCCTCCGGTCCCCTTCCCTACTTGCCGCGCGAGAACTCCTCCATGAATCCCGCGAGCGTATCCACCCACTCGTAGGAGGCGGCGTTGTAGATGGAGGCGCGGATCCCGCCGACCGAGCGGTGCCCTTTCAGTCCCACCATCCCGCGCTTCTTGGCCTCGGCGATGAACTGTTCCTCGAGCGCCTCGCTGGGGAGCCGGAAGACCACGTTCATCACCGACCGGCTCTCCTTCTCCACCGGCGAGCGGTAGAACCCGGCGTTCCGGTCGATGACGCTGTAGAGGCGCGCGGCCTTCTTCCGGTTCGCCTCCTCGAGCTTGGCGAGCCCCCCCTGGGACTTGATCCAGGAGAGGACGTTCCGGACCATGTAGACGCCGAAGGTGGGCGGGGTGTTGTAGAGCGACTTGTTTGCGGCATGGGTGCGGAACTGGAAGATTTTGGGAATGTCCTTTCTTCCCTTTTCCGCAAGCTCCTTCGAAACCACGACCACGACCACGCCCGAGGGGCCGAGGTTCTTCTGGGCGCCGGCATAGACCAGGCCGAACTTCGTCACGTCGAAGGGGCGCCAGAGGAAGTCGCTCGACATGTCGGCGATGAGCGGCACGGCGCCGGTGTCGGGAAAGGGACGGGAGCCGTCGGCGTTGAACTGCACGCCGTGGATGGTCTCGTTGGAGGTGATGTGCAGGTAGGCGGCCCCCGGGTCGACCTTCACTTCGGAGGGGGGCGGCACGCGGGTGTAGCTCTTCTCCTTGCCTTCGCCGGTCCCGGTGGTCTGGACCGACACTTGGGCGCCGAACAACGCCGAGACGACCTTCCCTTCCCCGAGCGCCTTCTCGCCCCAGGCGCCGGTGACGAGGTACTGGGCGGTTTTCCCTTTCTCGAGGAAATTCATCGCCACCTCGGCGAACAGCGCCGTGGCGCCTCCTTGCATCAGCAGAACCTCGTAGCTTGACGGGACCCCGAGGAGCTCGCGCACGAGGGCGATGGCCTCGTCGTGAACCCCCTCGTACTCCTTGCCCCGGTGGCTGTGTTCCATGACCGACATGCCGCTGCCGGCGAAGTCGACCAGTTCGTCGCGGGCGCGCTCGAGGGCAGGGAGGGGAAGGGCGGCAGGTCCGGCGTTGAAATTGATCTTTCGGCTCATGGGGCTCCTCATCCGGGCGCGGAGGGGATTGCCGCGGACCGCACCTCTTCTCCGGCCGCGGGCCGGTTTTTCGAGCAAAGCAACGTCAAGGACTCGATCGTTCTTATGGGCGGATCACGGGATCCCGCTTTGGGGATTACCCCATTTTCCAAAGGTCGGGGCACACCTTCAAGTCTTTTCTTCGCAACCGGGGGGGCCAAAGAACCGGGGCATGCCGCCCCGGGAGCTTAAGGTCGCGCTTTCTATCCGCAACCGCAGGCTCTCCTGTCCCGGATCCCGTTGGGATGCCCCCGGCAAACGGGTAGCCCGTGTCCGGGAGCGGCGCAAAGGATCGGGACCGACGGTAAGTATAGTTCAAACGGCAACCGTTTCGTCATCCGAACCGCCTCCCCCCTTTCCGAAAAGCCGGAATAACATACCAACAAACCCGCGGAAAAAAACGGTTTCCGATATCCCGTTCCGTAATCCAGGAGCGGGTTTCGGCCGAGTACTATCGACCCAGCGGGAGCAGTACAATGATCTCGACAACCAGCGGTTGCACAAAGGTGGCTGCTGTTCTACCGGTCCGCGCCGTGGGTGACCGGCGCGTCGACGACGCGACGAGCGGCCAATTCGAGGCGGCCCGTCTTCCGGCACTGGATCTGCACACGGCGGACGGCCATGTGAGGCAACCGTAGCACCGATCCCGCCGCTCTTGACGAACGCTTTCGTCCGTCTTGAAATAGGAAACCACGAGCGAGCCGGCGTCGAGCCGGACTCCGGAAGGAGATCGTCATGCTGATGAAAGGAAAAGTGGCCCTCGTGACGGGGGGAAGCCGGGGGATCGGCGCTGCCACCGCCAAACTCCTGGCCCGGCACGGCGCGGCCGTGGCGGTGAACTACTTTCGGAGCGCGCAAGCCGCCCGGAAGGTGGTGTCGGAGATCGAGGCCGAAGGCGGGACCGCGATCGCGGTGAAGGCCGACGTGCGGAATATGGACCATACGGAAGCGATGGTCCGCAAGGTGACGGCGGCGCTGGGGCCCATCGACACGATCGTCCTGAACGCCTCGATCTCGTTTCCGGTCGTTCCCTTCCTCGCATTCCGATGGGAAGATTTCCAGGCGAAACTCGTGGGAGAGATGAAGGCCGCCTTCTTCTGCTGCAAGGCCGCCGTCCCCGGGATGGTGGAAAGGAAGAAAGGGTGCATCATCGGCATCAGCAGCGGGCTCTCCCGGGTACCGGGGGAGGGATTCTGCGCCCACAGCACGGCCAAGTCCGGCCTGGACGCCTTCCTGAAGTCCCTCGCCCTGGAGCTGGGTCCCAAGGGGATCCGGGTCAACGTGGTCGCGCCGGGGCTTACCGAGACCGATGCCACCGCCTTTCTCTCGAAAAGGGAAAAGGACGCGTCCGTCCGGATGACGCCGTTGAGGCGGATCGGCCTGCCCGGGGACGTGGCGGGGGCGGTCCTTTTCCTGGCTTCCGAGGAGGCCCGGTTTATCTCGGGGAGCTATCTCCCGGTAAGCGGCGGGATCCACATGACCTGAGCCCGGCCGCAACGATCCGCCGATCGTATTTCGGGGAGGGGGCGGGTTCCCCCCCGATCCTTGACATAGGCGGGGGAAAAACATACAAGGAGAGTGCAGATGGTCGTAATTTTTCGGGAGATATGGGGCATGAGACGCACGCCGTTCGTCGCGGTTCTTCTGGTTGCGTTATCCGTCCTGGCGTGGGCCCTTCCCGCCTCCGCCCAGGAGATCATCGGCATCGTGCGCAACTCCGAAGGCGAGGCCGCCATCACACACGAGGGGCACGTCCTTCCGGCCTCCGAGGGGACAAAGCTTTTCGCCGGAGACACCTTGAGCACCGGCTCCGACGGGTCGCTGGGCGTCATCCTCCGGGACGACTCCACCCTCTCCCTGGGTCCGGGAAGCAGCTTCGTCATCCAGAAATTCCTCTTTTCCCCCGCGGAGGAGAAGTTCGGCCTGCTGGTCCGCATCACCCAAGGAACCATGGCCTACCTCTCGGGTCTCATCGGGAAGCTGTCCCCCGAGTCGGTGCGTTTCGAGAC
>DATEXR010000076.1 GCA_035256765.1 Candidatus Deferrimicrobiaceae bacterium
AACCGCATCGCGACGGCGGGGGGGGTCCTCGGGTTCGCCACCAGGAGCAGTTTCACCCGGACGTTCTTCGCCCATTCCCGGCTTTCCGCGATGGCCCGGAGAATATCTTCATTCGTCAGCGTGGACCCGGCGTATGCGACCACGTCCGATTCGGCGATCAGGGGACTGTTCGCCACCGCGCGGGCAACCATGCTGCTCGAATCCCGGGAAAGGATCAGCCGGACTTCCTTGTTCCCCTTCGTGGCCAGTTGGATCTTCTGCGGCACGGAAAGGGTGGCGATATACGACTGGAGGGACCCCCGGATCCCGTCGTCGACCGGCTGTTCCTTGGTCAGGCTTACCCGTATCTTTTCCCCCTTGTCGGCCATCATTCCTCCGCTTCTTCCCCCATCTCCTTCCTGCCCCCGGCGATGACTTTCTCCGCGATCGCGGCGGGCACTTCCTCATAGCTGGCCATCCGCATGGTGAACTGCCCCCTGCCCGACGTGATCGAACGCAGATCGGACGAGTACCGCAGGACCTCCGCCAGCGGCACGAGCGACTTCACGATCTGGCCCCTCCCCCTGGCCTCGACGCCCAGCA
The DNA here is from genome assembly GCA_035256765.1 of Candidatus Deferrimicrobiaceae bacterium. Classification (NCBI taxonomy): domain Bacteria; phylum Candidatus Deferrimicrobiota; class Candidatus Deferrimicrobia; order Candidatus Deferrimicrobiales; family Candidatus Deferrimicrobiaceae; species Candidatus Deferrimicrobiaceae bacterium. Next base: position 583 of record DATEXR010000076.1, read on the forward strand.
CGCGTCCCCGGCGGCTGTTCAGGTCGCCGATGATGTCCCCGACGCTATCCTCGGGGACGACGATCTCCAACTCCATGATCGGCTCGAGCAACACCGGCCTTGCCTCGAGCGCCGCTTTCCGGAACCCCAAAGACCCCGCGATCTTGAAGGCCATCTCGGAAGAGTCGACCGTGTGGAACGACCCGTCGAAGACGGTCACCCTGGCGTCGACCACGGGGTAGCCGGCGACAACCCCCTTGCTCATCCTCTCGACGACTCCTTTCTCGACCGCGGGAATGTATTGCCGCGGAATGACGCCCCCGACGATCGCGTTGACAAACTCGAAGTCGGTGCCGGGGGGGAGGGGTTCCACCCGGAGCCAGCAGTCCCCGTACTGGCCGCGCCCACCGGTCTGCTTCTTGTACTTCCCCTGGGCCTCCGCCGTCCCCTTGATGGTCTCCTTGTACGGAATCTTGGGGGTGCGCAGCTCCACCTCGACCCCGAACTGGCGCCGAAGCTTCTCGACGGCCACCTCGAGGTGGATCTCTCCCATCCCCGAGAGGATGAACTCCCGGGTCTGCGGGTCCTTCATGAACTGCAGGGTCGGGTCCTCCTCGATCATCCGCGCCAGGGAGCTGCCCAGTTTGTCCTCGTCGGACCGGGTCTTCGGGCGGATCGCGAACGAGATCACCGGCTCGACCGCCGGGGGGGGCGGGTAGAGGATGGGGTTCTTCGGGTCGCACAGCGTGTCGCCCGTGGAAGTCTCCTTGAACTTGGCGACGGCCACGATCTCCCCCGCGGAGGCGGATCCGACGGGTTTCTGCTTCTTCCCCTCCAGCCGGAAGATCTGGCCGATCCGCTCGATGGCGTTCTTCCCGGCGTTCAGGGGCGACATGTCGGGCGACAGCGTCCCGGAGTAGACCTTGAAGATGGAGAGCTTCCCCGCGTAGGGGTCGGCGAGCGTCTTGAACACGAAGGCGGAGAACGGGGCGTTCTCCGAAATCGGGCGCACCTCCTCGACCTTCTTCTTCGGGTTCGTCCCCTTCGTCTCCTTGCGGAAGGACGGGTCGGGCAGGACGAAGTTGATCATGTCCAGGACGGGGTGGATGGCGATATTGCGCATGGCCGACCCGCAGAGGACCGGCAGGATCTTCATCGCCCGCACGCCGGCCGTGAACCCTTTGCGGATCTCCTCCTCCGTGAGCTCCGCGCCTTCGAGATACTTCTCCAGCAGGGAGTCGTCGGATTCCGCGGCCGCCTCCACCACCTTCTCCCTTCCCTTCGCCGCGGCGTCGGCTATGTCCGGGGGAACCTCTTTCACTTCGAACTCCCCCGTATCCCCCTTGTAGACGTATGCCTTCATGCCGAAGAGGTCCACCATCCCGCGGAACTGGGCCTCCGCGCCGATGGGGATCTGGACCGGCACGGCATGGACCTTCAGGATGTCGGAGATCTCCTCGACCGCCTTCGGGAAGTCGGCCCGTTCGCGGTCCATCTTCGAGACGAAGGCGATCGCCGGGACCCCCGTGTCGCACGCGAGGTGCCACATCTTCTCCGTCTGCACCTCGACGCCGGAGACCGCGTTGACCACGAGGACCGCGCCATCCAGCTGCCTGAGGCAGGCGTGCGTGTCGGCCTCGAAGTTGATGTAGCCCGGGGTATCGGCCACGGTCACTTCGACCTTGTTCCAGTGGTAATGGTGAAAGGACGTGCTGATCGTGATCTGTCGACGGATCTCCTCCGGATCGTAGTCGAAGTTGGAGCTGCCGTCATCCACCTTCCCCATCCGCTCGACCGCCTTCGCGTTGAAGAGAAGGGCCTCGGCCAGGGTCGTTTTCCCGGCGCCGCCGTGGGCGATGATCCCCACATTCCTCAGTTGTTGGATCTCCACGTGCCGTTCTCCCTCCTACGGAAATCGTCCCCCGTCATGCGGCGGGCGCACGGTTCCTCTCGTATATAATACGCAGTCCCTCAAGAGTCAAATTCTCATCAATTACCTGTATTTTGGAGGACTCGCCCGCGATGGCGCCGGCCAACCCGCCGGTGGCCACGACCATCGGGTCGGTGCGCACCTCCTTCCGGATCCGGTCGATGATCCCCTCCACGAGGGAGAGATAGCCGAAGAAGATCCCCGATTGCATGGCAGCCACCGTGTTCTTCCCGATCACGGTGGCCGGCTTTACGATCTCGACCCGCGGCAATTTCGACGCCTGCCGGAAGAGCGCCTCGGCCGAGATGCTGGCCCCCGGGGCGATGACCCCCCCCATGTAGTCTCCGGCGGGCGAGATGTAGTCGAACGTCGTCGCGGTGCCGAAGTCGAGGACGATGCACGCCTTCTTGTACTTGGCGTACGCGGCGACGGCGTTGACGATCCGGTCGGCGCCCACCTCCTTCGGGTTGTCCATCTTGATCGAGATCCCGGTCTTCACGCCGGGCCCGACGACCAGGGGAGTGATGCCGAAGTAGCGTTCGCACAGCTCCACGATCGTCGGCGTGAGGGGCGGGACGACGGAAGAGATGATGATCGCGTCGACCTCCCGGGAGGAGAGATGGGACCCGTCGTAGAGATT
>DATEXR010000077.1 GCA_035256765.1 Candidatus Deferrimicrobiaceae bacterium
TTCCGGAAGACCAGAGGAATCCGCGCTCTCCGTCGGCCGTCGTCCCGAATCCGACCGCCTCCCCGCGCCCGTTGAGACACGTCACCCGGGACTCGATCCACCCCGGGGGATGGATATCGGTGTACGAATAGGATTCTCCAAGGGCGGAAGAAGGGAAAAGACAGGGGGTGAGAACAAGGAGCAGGAGAAGCGATTGCCAAGGGGTTGATTTTCGTACGTTCCCGATGAATTTTCGCATTCTGCCTGATACAAGAGCAAAATCCGGTCCAAATCCATAAAAAATAAATCCCATTGATTTTATTGAACTATTTCCTGAACGGAAAAAGGACGCCAGAGCAAAAGAGTAAAATATTTCCTACTATTCCTAAAATCTGGGAAAATGTTTTTCCTATTCAGGGAGTTCGCAAACCCTACCTTTGCCGATGGGTGAGAAAAAGCGGACTTGCGTGTACCGTCTCGTAAATAGCTTGACGCACCGAGAGCGTCGATGCGCCGCGCCAGCAAGGCGCGCGACTGAGGCATACCGTTGAGTATGGTGAAGAAGCGCAACGAAGCTGGAGCGAGGGGCCTGTCCCCGGAAGGGTCGGCAGCCGAGGCGAAGCGGATGCGCCGTCAGACCGCGAAGGACGACCGAGCACGGCGCAGGCGTACTTATCGGTACGCCGAGCCGGGCGCAGGGAGTCCGACAAAGGGCTGGCGGGGCGTTCCCTCGCCGCAGGCGCCGGTCGCCAAAAGGGCTGCCTTTTCTGCTGCGACAAGCGATCCCCGGGCTGCATCGGGCGTGCTCGCCTCGGGTCTCCCTTGTCTCGCGACGAAACCCTTCCGGGAACCGGCCCCCTGCAGCGGCGCTCGAATGCAACCGTATTTGTGAAACGGAGAACTTCGTGCTGCGTCTGGTAAGACGGTCATCCGGCCGATGCCCTGAGCTGTTTCCCCTCCCGGTGCCCGGTGATCGCGTGCGGCTTCCTCTTCGCTAAGCGGGCGACCTGCGACCGCTCGCTTTAGCGAGGCGCGTCGGGAGGAAAATCTTCCTGCACCGACAAGGAAACAATCTCCCCCCCGTTTTCATCTAACAAGAAAACGATCTTGGGGAGAAGAAAAGCATGGGCGACCTGGACATCGGTCTGGCGATGGTCACGGCAAGAATCGCAACGTCCGAGATGCAGAGAGAGCAGGAACAGGAAACCCGGAAAAACCGGGAAAAAGGGGCGACCTTGCGCGGGTCGGGAAGAGACGCGGGCTCAAAGCGTTCCCTCCGGGGGGTGGAGCTGGAAGTCGTGAAGGGGGAACTCGTCCTGGTCCCCTCCGTCATCCCTTGCCGTGCAATCGGTCCAACAGGGATGTCATCCGCACCAGATGGGCTTGCTCCTCCCGGGCGAGCGACCGGAATACCTCTTTGGATCGTTCGTCCCCGACCTCCCTCCCCATCTTGATATACCGGTCCAGGGAGTTCGCCTCCATCGCGATGGCGAATTCGAGGATCTCCCCCTGCGGCTTTCCCCGGGCCCACGAAAGCGCATCGCCTAACGGGATCCCCCCCTCCAGGAACGTGCCGGCCTCCATCCCATCCGGCGGCGCGGGTTCCTCCTCCCTCCCGGATGACCGGGCGTAAAGTTCCCGAAGGGTGTGCTTGTGCCGCTCCTCCGCGAGAACCAAAGATTGGAAGAATGCGGAGTCTTCGCCCGACGCCTCCTTGGCGATCCGCTCGTAAAAGGCCCGGTTCCCCTCCTCGAGAGCAACGGAAAGGGAAATCAGCTCTTCGACCCCCGACGCCCGGGAAAAGTACGCAAGCCCCGCCTCGCACGCCCCTTCCGCCACGAGGCCGTTCCAGGCGTTGATCCCTCCCGCCATGCTGTAGACCCCGGTGAAGCCGGCCTCCTCGAGCGTCGCCGCAGCGGCACGGCTGCGGACATCGGACCTTCAATAGGTGATGGTCGGCTTCTCCCGGTCGAGTTCGTGGAGGCGACTTCCGAGTTCGGCGATCGGGATGAGCCGGGCGCCCGGAAGATGCCCACCCTCGTACTCCCCCGGTTGCCGGACATCGATGAGGTTGCATTCCCCGACGCCCTTTTCCCTAAGGAAAACGAGGACATCATCTGCGGTCCACGTGGAAACGGGCTTGAAGTAGTCGAACCGTCCCATTCCGCTCCCTCCTTCCCGGACGAACCCCTTCCGCACGAAAATACCGCGGCCGTCGCCCATGTTCAATATCGTGAGATAGGCACCCCCGGGATCGAACCGGCGCAGAGGCCTTCCCTCAAGAAACGCGAGCAGATTCCGATGGAGGATGCGGTTCTGTCGGACGGCGTAGACTCCGACCCGGGCCAGCGGGGTTCCCTCGAGTGAGATGCAGTCCCCGCCCCCGAACAGTTCGAGGTGCCGGACGCTTCGATCCCCCAACGGGCAAGGGAGGCAAGTGCCAGAGCCCGCGCCTTCGGAGGGTAATCCTCCAACACGATGGACCGGGACACGAGAGTGATGCGGGCGATCCGCCCGCTCTCTCTTCCGAGACGCCCCAGGTTGGCGGCGATCTCGACCCCGGCGGCCCCGCCGCCCACCACCGTCGCCCTGACGGACGTCACCGTCACCCTTCTGAAAAGGAAAGACCTCCTCGATCTCCTCTCCTCCCATCCCTCCTTTTCGCGGAATTTCACGAAGATGCTCTCCACGCGGCTCCTCCGC
>DATEXR010000078.1 GCA_035256765.1 Candidatus Deferrimicrobiaceae bacterium
CGGCTTCCGCCGGAATCCCGGCCGCCTCCCGAACGAGCCGGAGTGCCGCCGGAAAGCCCCCCAGTTCGTCCACCAGGCCGAGGGCTTTGGCGTCCTCCCCGGTCCAGACCCGCCCCCTGGCGGCCTCCCGCACCTTTTCCACGGGCAGGTTTCTCCCCTTGGCCGCCTTGTCCGTGAACTCCTCGTAGATCCGGTCGAGGATCCCCTGGACCCTCTTCCACTGATCCGCGTCGTAATCCCGCGTCCCGGTCCACAGATCCGCGTTTCTGCTGGTATGGACCTCGTCATATGTCACGCCGAGCTTCTCCCAGAACGAGGTGGTCACCATCTTCCCGGCGAAGACCCCGATCGACCCGGTCAGCGTTCCGGGCTGGGCGACGATCCTGTCGGCGGCCATGGAAATGTAATACCCCCCGGAGCCCGCCACGTTCCCCATGGACACGATGACCGGCTTCCCCGCCTGCCGGGCCCGGACGATTTCCCGCCAGATGGTGTCGGAGGCCACGTGCGACCCTCCCGGGCTATCCACCCGGAAGAGGATCGCCTTGACCTTCTTATCCTCGGTGGCGGACCGGAAGGCATCCGCGACGGTGTCCGGCCCCAGGAGGAACCTCCCCGAGACGGGGTCGTACCGGCTCTTCCCGCGACGGATTCCTCCCACGCCATAGATCAGGGCGATCGTCTCCCCTTCCCCCCGGATCCTCCCCGCCCTCGGGAAGTATTCCCCCAGGTCGAGAAACGTCGCGTCCTCGCCCGTTTTCCGCCGCACCTTTTCGTACACCTCGTCCCTGTACGCGACACCATCCACGAGATTCGCCCGCATCGCCTCCCCGGCGAACAACGGTCCCCGGTCCGCGAGCGACCGCACCTCGTCCGCGGAGAGCTTTCTCGATTCCGCGATCCCCTTCACGATCTGCCCGAACAGGGAGGCGAGGAACCTCCGGTTGGCCTCCCGGTGGGCATCGGTATATTTCTTCTCGGTCAGCCGGTTGACGAGGGTCTTGTATTCCTCCCGCCGGCCCATCCGGGGGATGATCCCGAGCTTGTCGAGAGTCCCCCGAACGAAAGGGGTGTTGGAGATCAGGCCGGTCAGGCCGACGCTTCCGGACGGCTGCAGGTAGATGTTGTCGAAGGCGGTCGCCAGATAGTAGGCCCCGTTTCCCGGGCCGAACTCCCCGAACGTCTCCGCGTGCGCGATCGCGGGCTTTCCCTTCCCGCGGAAAGCCACAACCGCGTCGCGCACCTCCTGGATCTGCGCCATGCCCATTCCCGATGTCCCCACCCTCGCGACAAGCCCCACGACCCGCTTGTCTTCCGCCGCCCGGTTCAGCGCATCCACCACGTCCCGCAACACCATCGATCTCCGCAGCAGGAATCCGGCCACTTGGTCGTCGGGCACATATTCCACGACGGCCCGCTCGAGGTCGACCGCGATGACCGTTTTCTGCGGAATGCGCCCCTTTCCCCGGAAATAGAAAACCCCTGCCGCAAACGACGCCAGGATCACCAGGCCGCCGAAAACGGCCAGAATTCCCACCACGATGTTTCTCATCCTGCTCCCGGGCATTCGCTTCCTCCCCTAGTGCACCGTCTCGCAAATCCCTTGGCATTCGAGCGCCGCTGCAGGGGGCCGGTCCCCGGAAGGGTTTCGTCGCGAGACCAGGGAGACCCTTTGGCTACGGCGGGCAAGCGCAGGAGCGAGCGCGGAGGCGTACGGTCAGTACGCCGCACAAGCGAGCGACGAGCACGCCCGACGCAGCCCGGGGATCGCTTGTCGCAGCAGAAAAGGCAGCCCTTTTGGCGACCGGCGCCTGCGGCTCGGTCTGCACCGCCAGCCCTTTGTCGGACTCCCTGCGCCCGGCTCGGCGTACCGCAAGTACGCCTGCGCCGTGCTCGGTCGTCCTTCGCGGTCTGACGGCGCATCCGCTTCGCCTCGGCTG
>DATEXR010000079.1 GCA_035256765.1 Candidatus Deferrimicrobiaceae bacterium
AGGATCTTCGTGGCTCCCACGTCCGGGTACGTGGTGGAGTCGGTCGGGTGGGCGGTCTTCTTCCTCCTCACGGCGGTGACCGCCCTTCCGGGACTCTGGATGCTGTGGCGGTACCGGAGGGAGATCGCGGAACTCTAACCGTAAAGGGGGACATTCCTATATCGAGTTGTACGTTGAGGAGTGTCCCCCCGGACGGGCTCGTGTCTCGCTCCGCAGCCTCGGAGGGGGGCTCCGTTCGTGGCTCGCCGTGCAATGAACCCGCACGGCTGCGCTCCCCCACTCCTTCGGCTTGCTGCGCTTTTTTAAGCGCCCACGGGCAACCGGGACGGGGACCCATGGCGATGCGGGGGGTCCCCGCAGCGGCCTGTGGAGCGAGGTTGCGGTTCAAGCGAGCGGAACGGCAGCGAGCGGGCGAAGGTCGCGAGCGTAGCGGAGGGGAATCCCCCCGCGAGCCGGGGTCCTTCCGGGTCACAAGGCGGTCTCCTCCCGGGCCATCCGCTCCCGGCTCTTCACCGCTGTTCCGTACCGGGGGAAGGGACCGCCCCGAACGAGCGGTCGAGGAAAAGGCGGCGGAACTCGAAGATCCTCCTCACCTGCCGGGCCGTGAAGAGGGCGTTTACGCCCCTTCCCAGGGGGCCGAAGGGAAGGGCGTAGTGGACGAGGTCCTCCATCTCCACGCCCCCCGGCACCTCCCGGAACAGGTGCTGATGGTGCCAGAACCGGTAGGGGCCGAACCGTTGCTCGTCGACGAACAGGCGAAGCGGGACGACGTGGGTGATTTCCGTCACCCAGCGCACCGGGATGCCGAGGAGCGGGCGGATGCGGTACTCGAGGATCATCCCCGGATGCATCTCCTGCGGCGGCTCCGTACCCAGTTCGAGGCCGAGCGACGGCGGAGTGAGAAGGGAAAGATTCCTTGGGCGTGTGCAGTCTCATGCCGCGTCCTCTCCCGGGGACGCAGCCCCCACCGGGAAGGAGGAATGCGCGACCGCTTCCGGCCCCCGAACGACGGGTTTGCCGGTCCGGGATGCGATCCCGCGCAACATCCCCTGGAAGACGAACCGGTGCACGGGGGACACGGCGACCCAGTACAGGATCCCCCCCAGGCCTTTCGGAACGAAGCATGACCGTTGCTCGATTTCCACCGTCCGGTGGCCGATCTTGCGTATCCGGAAGGACAGCACGGCGCAACCGGGAAGGGCCATCTCCGCGATGAGCACAAGATATCTCCCCGGCGACACCGCGCGCACTCTCCAGAAATCCACGGGGTCCCCGGGCCGCAGAGCATCCCCTTCCTTCCTGTCGCGCCGCATTCCGACCCCTCCCGCCAGGCGGTCCAAGACCCCCCGTAGCCGCCATAGCCAGTCCGCGAAATACCACCCCGCCTCCCCCCCGATCCGGCCGATGGGTTCCCATGCCTCCTCCGGGGTCGCCTCGAGAACGACCCGGCGATGGTCGTGGAACGACGTGCCTCCCCCCCATGGCGCGTCTCCCGGGAACGTGCTTTCCGGCGGCCTTGCCTCCGGTCCCTCCCCCTCCGGCTCCACGATGTCCCGGCGGGAATTCGCCACGGCAAGCCGGATCGCGTGCCGGCAATCGAGGAGTTCCTGCGGGATGAGGGGACGGATCCTGTCGTCCCGGCACACCACGCGGTTGCTCAGGCCCTCCGCGAGGGGACGGGCGAGCGCCGCAGGCATTGGGGTCACCAGGTGGATCCAGTAGGCACTGAGACGGGGGGTCAACACCGGAACGGGCAGGATCAGCCGCCGGGGAAGCCTCGCCTCCTCGGCGTAGATCCGCATCAGCCGCCGGTAGGTCACGATTTCGGGCCCGCCGATGTCGAACGTGCCCCCCGCGGTTTCGGGTACCTCGAGGCAACCGGAAAGGTAGGCAAGGACGCTGCGTATCGGGATCGGCTGGCTCTCCGTGTCCACCCACCGGGGAGTGATCATGACGGGGAGCCGGTCCACGAGGTACCGGAGGATCTCGAAGGACCCGCTCCCGGATCCGATGATCATCGCCGCCCGAAGGACCGTCGCGGGCACTTTCCCGGCCTGGAGGATCTTTCCCACTTCGTCGCGCGACCGCAGATGCTCGCTTAGGGTTTCTCCGTCCTCCCCCAGTCCCCCCAGGTAGATGATCCGGTCAAGCCGGGCCTGTTCGGCCGCCCAAACCATGTTGGCGGCCCCTTCCCGGTCGGCGCGGGAAAAGTCGCCCCGAGGGGATCCCATGGAATGGACGAGGTAATACGCGGCGGAACATCCTTCGCACGCTTCCGCAAGCGTTTCGCGGTCGAACACGTCCGCCCGGACGGGTTCCACCCCCGGGTCCCCGGCCCAGGAGAGCGCCTCCATTTTTTTCAGGGACCGGGCGGCGGCGCGCACGCGCCACCCCTTTTCCCGGAGGTGCGCAACGAGCCGGATTCCCACGTAGCCCGTGGCTCCGACCACGAGAACCGGTGTTCGATCCATCGGACACATCCCCGCTTTTCGCGTCAGATTGCCCTGCGACAGCAATACCGGGAAATGCTTCGGAAGTACACCCTATCGATTGCCGCAAGGGGAGAAAGGTTTCGAACGGGGGAAAGAGGGAACCGTCAGACCGTCAAGCCGTCCCGGAGTGGTACGCCAGAAGAAACATCGCCGCGATCCAGGTAATAGGAGGTGGGCCGCACCTCTTTCCGGATCCTGTCGATCGTGTAGAACCGGTCGGAGCCGTTCTCCCTCCCGTTGAAGGAGAACGGGAAGAACGTCTGGTTGAACCGGGTTTTCGTCTGGAGCGGAGGCAGCGGCGCTCGAATGCAACCGTATTTGTGAAACGGAGTACTTAGTTTACGAGGCCGATCGCGATACCGTGAGCGACTTGATCTTCCCTTCCTGGCTTTCCTGCGCCTCCTTCCTCTTTTTCATGGACGACTGTCCTTCGAACAGGGCGCCCTCCGATATGGAGAGCTTCGCCGCGCAGATCTCTCCGACGACCTGCGCCTTGTCCTTCAGTTCGACGATCTCGGACCCTTCGATGTTCCCGTCGACCCTTCCCCCCACGACGATCGCGCGGGCCTTCACGTTTCCCCGGATCCTTCCGGTCTCTCCGACGATGACCCAGTCGGCCCGGATATCCCCTTCCAGGTTCCCGTCGATCCGGACCGTTCCGCGCACTACCATCTCCCCCTTGACCGTCGAGTCGGCTCCGAGGACCGTCTCGAGCCTGGTTGCGGACCTTCCGAACATGATCACCTCCTCGCCAGGAATTGGGACGGGTTCACGTGGTGCCCGTCCTTCCAGATCTCGTAGTGCACGTGGGGTCCCGTCGAACGCCCCGTGGACCCGGACAATGCAATGACGTCGCCCCGCCTCACGGGCTGTCCGACCGTGACGAGGGTTTCCTTGTTGTGTGCGTAGGCGGTGTTGAACCCTCGACCGTGCTCGATGACCACGACGTTGCCGCTGATCCTCGTTTCCCCCGAAAAGGTCACGATCCCGTCCGCGGTCGCCAGGACCTCCGTCCCGACAGCCGTGGAGAGGTCCACGCCGGTGTGCAGCTGTCTCCTGCCCGACTGCGGATGGTCGCGATACCCGTAGCCCGAGGAGACGTGTCCCGGCACCGGCCATCCCATCGGGGTCGCCCGATAGATATCTTTCTGTTCCGTGATGTATTGCTTGATGCTCGTAACAGATCTCATGGCCTCGTCGATCTGCGTCCGCAGAGCCTTCATGTCGAGCGACCCCGTGTCGATGAACTCCGCGGTTTCGAGGACGTCCGTCTTCGACTTCAAGGAGAAGAGCCTGCGGAACTCATGCTCCGCCTGTTTCAGGGAATGCATGGTGGATTTCAGTTCGAGGAACTGGGAGGTGACGTACGAAAGCCGTTCCCTCATCTGATAATATTCGACGGTGTGCACGGCGACCGTGAACAGGTAGACGACCCCGGCGAAGAACGAGACGATGGAGAAGAGGATCCCCGCGAGAGGGATCCGGACGTTCACCGGTTTCGTCCGGGAGTGAGGCACCAGCATGATCGTGATCGGGGTGAAGATCATCTTCAGGAACATCCTGATGTTTCTCATCCCGCCCTCCTTTTGTTCCTGAAGGCAAGGTAGCAAGTCCCGTTCCGATCGCGATCAATTCCCAACCTGCCGAAACAATTAGGATATCCTTTCCGGCATCCCGGCATTTTCTGACGTTATTGAAAGGAAAGCGGAGGGGGGTGTCAAATTCCCGATCGAAGGGGCGGACCGGGCTGCGCACCGTGGGCCTAGCCGACCCGGAGCACGATTTTCCCCACGTTCGCGTTCGACTCCATCCGCCGATGGGCGCTTCCCGCCTCCGTCCAGTCGAAGACGGAGTCGATCACCGGGATCAACCGGCCGTCCGCGAACCGGGGGAGGGCGAAGGCCGCGAACCGTTCCGTGAGGTCGATCTTTCTCGCCGTGTCCAGGGAGCGGATCGAGCAGCCGAGGATATGGAGCCGCCGGAACAGGAGATCGAGGAGGTTCATCCGCTCCGCCGTTGCGCCCCCCATCGCTCCGATGACGATCAGCCTCCCGTCCGCCGCCAGGGAGGCGAGGTTCTGCGCGAAGAACGGGGCGCCGACGAAATCGAGGATCCGGTCGACCCCTCTTTCCCCCGTCTGCCCGGCCACCCACGGCGCGAAGGGCCCCTCCCGGTAGTTCCACCCCGCCCGCGCCCCGAGTTTCCGGCACCGGTCGATCTTCTCCGAAGACCCGGCCGTGACCAGGGACACGGCCCCCGCCTCCCGGATCAACTGGATCGCCGCCGTCCCCACGCCGCTTCCGCCGGCGTGGACCAGAACCGTCATCCCGGCCGAAAGTTCCCCGAGGGAAAAAAGATTGTGGTAGGCGGTCAGAAACCCCTCGGGAATCGCGGCCGCCTCCTCGTACGACAACCGCTCCGGGATCCGCATCGCCATCCCCGCCGGGACGGCCGCTTTTTGCGCGTACCCCCCGCCCGAGAGGAGGGCAAAGACCCGTTCGCCCGGCATCCATCCCCCGCACCCGGGGCCCGCGGTCTCGACCTCGCCCGCCATCTCCAGCCCGAGGATTTCGGAGGCGCCTTCGGGGGGCGGATACTTTCCCCTGCGCTGCAAGAGATCCGCGCGATTGAGCGCCGTCGCCCGGATGCGCACCAGAAGCTCGTCGGGCTCCGGGAGGGGATCGGGATGTTCGCCGACGTGGAGGACCTCCACGCCGCCGGCTCCCTTCATCCGCACCGCCTTCACCCGGAGCCCCTCCTCTTCCGTTTCCTCATTCGGTCCCCGGTCCCACCCGGACGCCCAGGTCGGCCAGGGAGGACACCAGCCGTTCGTGCCCCGTGTAGTGGATGGCCCGGATGCCCAATCGTTGCGCTCCCGCGACGTTCTCCTCGCGATCGTCGATGAACACGCATTCTCCCGGGGGAAGGCCGATCTTCCGGAGCGAGTCCCGGTAGATCTGCTCCGCCGGCTTCATGGCTTTTACCTGGTAGGAAAGCGTCACCGCGTCGAACAGGGGAAAGATGTCCACGGCCCGGATATGATGCTTGAAGTGCCACTCGTTCGTGTTGGACAGCAGACCGAGCCGGTACGACCGCGACAGCCCGCGGATCAGGCGGATCGTGGGCTCGATGGGGGTGAACATGTCGACGAAGGCCGAGAGGAATTCCTCCTCGGTGATGGAAAGCCCGCACAATCCCGCGACCCCCCGGAAGAACTCCCCCGACGTGATCTCCCCGGATTCGTAGCTCCGCGGCAGCCCCGATCCGGCCACGAGGACGGCCATCTCCTCGAGCGTCCTGTCCGTCCGGTCCCGAAGACGCCCGAAGAATACCGCCGTGTCGAAGGAGTGGATGACGCCCCCGAAATCGAAGATGATCCCCCGGATGTCCGGTTTCCCCCGGAAACCGGTCACGACGGCTCCCCCCCGCGTTCCGGTCCGCTCCCCGTGAAGTGAGCGCGCACCAGGGTCCGCGCGATATCCATGGAGGAGGTGAAGGCCGGCGAGATCGGGTTCAGGATGTGGATCGCGTCGCCGTCGGCAATCACCTGGAAATCCATGACGAGTTCCTTGGTCTGCCAGTCCACCAGCTGCGCCCGTATCCCCACCTTCTCCGAGGGCTCGATGTCCGAGGGGGACAGGACCTTCACCAGCCGGGCGGCGTCGCGGAAGAACGCCCTCTTTCCGAACTTCCGAGGCTCCGTAAGGGCGACCTCCCGGAACTTCGCGTTCCGGAAAAAAAGGACCGCGTCGGAGAGCGCGATGGACGCCCCTTCCCGGTCGATTCCCGAGAAGATCCCGTAGTTCTCCCGCCCGAACGCGGGGATGGCGGTCGGGCCGAGATATACCTCCCCGTGGACGTCGCGGCTGAAGTGAACCCCCAGGAACGGGTTGCGGATGTCCGGAACCGGATAGATGTTCCCCCGCACGGTGTGGGAGAGTCCCTTCCGCAGTTTCCGGTAGATTCCCTTGAACGGGATGAGGCGGTACCGGCGGGCGACCCCGAACAGGTGCGCGACCCGGTCGCAGTGGGCGCCGGCGGCGTTCACGAACTTGCGGAACGAGATTTCCCCCCTGCTGGTGACCGCCTTCCGGGAGCCTTTCACCCCTGTGAACAGGCAACCGGTCGCCAGGGTCACCTTCCCTCCCGTCTCCAGGTCCTTCCGGAGGGAGGCCAGGATCGCCGCCGGGTCGACGCAGGCGGTATCGTGGGAGAAGAGGGCCTTTCCCGCCGTGCGCGCGTTCGGCTCGATGCCGGCCAGCTGCGCCTCGTCGATCATCTCCACCTTCGCCCCGTTCGCCATGGCGCGGCGCATCAGCTCGGAAAGCGCGGGAATCTCCCCCTCGTCGCGCGCGACGATCACCTTGCCGTTCTCCTGAAGCGGCAGTCCCTTCTCCCGGCAGTAGGCCCGCATCAGGAAATTCCCGTTGAGGCACGACTTCGCCTTCAGGCTGTCGGGGGCGTAGTAGATCCCGGCATGCAGGACGCCGCTGTTGCGCCCCGACGCGTGCATCCCCGGGGCGGCCTCCTTTTCGACGATGACGATGTCTTCGTACCCCGCCATGACCAGGCTGCGGGCGAGCGTGAGACCGATGATCCCCGCCCCCACGATGAGCACATCCGCTTTCTCCGGCACCAGGGACGAACCCGCCGACATCGCTCTTCCCCGCCGCGCGCCTATTCCCCGACCACCTGGACGATGATCTCCCGCCTTCTCTCCCGGTTGTCGAAGTCGAGGAAGACGATCTGCTGCCAGGTCCCCAGGGCGAGATTCCGGTTCACGAGAGGGACGCTGATCGACGGCTTGAGGAGGGCCGCCCGGACATGGGAGAAGCCGTTGCCGTCCCCCCATCGCCGGTCGTGCTCGTAGGGGACGTTCGAGGGAACGATCTTCTCGATCACGTTCGCGAGGTCCCGCAGGACGCCCGTCTCGTACTCGATCGCGGTGAGGGAGCACGTCGACCCGGGGCAGAAGACGGTGGCGAGCCCGTTCGCGATGCCGGAGCGGCCGACCGCCGCGGCGACTTTCCCCGTGACGTCGATGATGTCGCAGAACCCTTTCGCCGACAGGGAAAACGTTTCCGTGAATACCATGGGTAACCTCGTATACTATGTTCTTTATTTCCGTATATCATGATCCCGCGGGCACCGTAACCGGTGTCCGGTTTCGCGATCATGCCCGGGGAGCAGGCAAGGAAAGATTTCCCGGGTGCGGGCCGCGCGGGGGGAAAGGGGACCGGCCATGCCAGAGGATGCCAAAAGGGGAGGGCTGTACCGGAACGCCATCAGCTTCATAGGCGCGTACGTGGCGATCATCAGCGTTTTCCTCATCCTCTTCTCTCTCCTGCTGCAGTTCAGCTTCAAGTCCCACAGCCCCTACCTCGGGATCTTTTCCTTCATGGTGTTCCCGTTCTTCTTCACCCTCGGTGCCATCCTGTTCCTGTACGGGATGCGGCGGGAGAGCATCCGCAGGCGCCGCCTCGGGGTCGACGAGGCCCTCCCCTACCCCCTGCTCGACCTGAACGAGCCCGCAATGCGGAAAACGTTCAGCTACGCCATCCTCGGGGGATCCTTCCTCGCGATCCTTCTGGCCTTCGTGTCGTACCACGCCTTCCTCTATACGGAGACCACCTCGTTCTGCGGGCAGCTTTGCCACAAGGTCATGGAGCCCGAGTTTACGGCGTATCAGGAGTCGCCCCACGCCCGCGTGCCCTGCGTGGACTGCCATGTCGGTTCGGGCGCGTCCTGGTACGTGAAATCGAAGATCTCCGGGGCGAGGCAGGTCATCGCCGTGACATTCGATACGTATCCGAGACCGATTCCCACCCCCATCGAGAACTTACGGCCCGCCCGGGAGACGTGCGAGGAGTGCCACTGGCCGGCGAAGTTCTTCGGCACGCAGCTCAAGCAGATCCCCCACTTCCGGTATGACGAGAAGAACACCCCCGAGCAGATCAGCCTGGGGATCAAGACGGGCGGCGGAAGCGGCGAGCTGGGGGAGAGCGCCGGCATCCACTGGCACATGATCACCGAGAACAAGGTCCATTACATCTCCCTGGACCGCCAGCAGCAGGACATTCCCTGGATCAAGGCGACGCGCACCGACGGCACCGAGGACGAATACGTGAGCCTCGATTTCCGGGGGGACCCGAAAGAATTCGCCTCCCGGGAAAAGAAGGAAATGGACTGCATGGACTGCCACAACCGCCCCACGCATATCTATGAGCCCCCCGAGGCGGCGGTGGACAAGGCGATGGCGTCCCATCTCATCTCGCGGACCCTTCCCTGGGTGAAAAAGGTGGTCGTGGACGGCCTCGTCGTGGAGTACCCGAACCGGGAGAGGGCCCACGAGGGC
>DATEXR010000080.1 GCA_035256765.1 Candidatus Deferrimicrobiaceae bacterium
GGACGACCGAGCACGGCGCAGGCGTACTTGCGGTACGCCGAGCCGGGCGCAGGGAGTCCGACAAAGGGCTGGCGGTGCAGACCGAGCCGCAGGCGCCGGTCGCCCACAGGGCTGCCTTTTCTGCTGCGACAAGCGATCCCCGGGCTGCGTCGGGCGTGCTCGTCGCTCGCTTGTGCGGCGTACTGACCGTACGCCTCCGCACTCGCTCCTGCGCTTGCCCGCCTCGCCTCGGGTCTCCCTTGTCTCGCGACGAAACCCTTCCGGGGACCGGCCCCCTGCAGCGGCGCTCGAATGCCAAGGTATTTGCGAGACGGTGCACTAGGGGGGGCGCATGGGCGCGGGATCGAGCTCCATCTTTCGGGATTTCCTCCGCAGGTTTTTCCGGAACCGCCTCGCCGTGGCCGGGGGCGTCGTCATCGCCCTGCTTTTCGTGGTCGCGGCCTTCCCGTCCCTCGTAACCGACAAGGACCCGAAGCGGATCGACATCCTCCGGATCCTCGCGCCCCCCTCCGCGGAGCACCCCCTGGGGACCGACGAACTGGGGCGGGACGTCCTCTCGCGGATGGTCCATGGGGCGAGGATCTCCATGGAGGTCGGTTTCGTGGCCACGGGGATTGCCACGGCCATCGGCCTCTTGGTGGGGCTGATCGCCGGATTCTACGGGAGGTGGGTCGATGGCGTCCTCATGCGGTTCGTCGACATGATGCTCTGTTTCCCCTCCTTTTTCCTGATCCTCGCCGTCATCGCCTTCCTCGGGCCGTCGATCATCAACATCATGGTCATCATCGGGCTCACCCACTGGATGGGAGCCGCAAGGCTCGTCCGGGCCGAGACGCTCTCGCTGAAGGAGAGGGACTTCGTGGCGGCGGCCCGGGCCCAGGGGGCCGGCAACCTGCGGATCATCTTCCGCCACATCTTCCCCAACGCGCTCGCCCCCATCCTGGTCTGGGCCACCCTGGGGGTCGCCGGTGCAATCCTCGTGGAGTCGAGCCTCTCGTTCCTGGGGATCGGCGTGCAGCCCCCCACCCCGTCCTGGGGGAACATCCTCACGGCGGGGAAGGACAACATCGAGTTTGCCTGGTGGCTCTCCGTCTACCCCGGCCTGGCCATCCTGGTCACCGTCCTCGGGTACTACCTCCTGGGCGAGGGGATCCAGGACGCCGCCGACCCGCGGCTCAAGGGGAGGTGACGGATGCCCGCGCGCACCGGCCTGCTTCGCATACGGCGCCCCGATCATCGTGCGCCCGAACGGCTCCGCAGCCTCGGAGGGGGGCTCCGTTCGTGGCTCGCCGTGCGGTGCACCCGCACGGCTGCGCTCCGGCCTCCCGGGGTCCATTCCCGGAAGATCCCGGCATTCGAGGGCCGCTGCATCCGCTCCGGCTTTGTTGCCCTCCCTCACCGTACCGCAGCGGGTACGCTTCGGTCGGGCGCCTCGCCGGAAGCGGCGCATCGACCCTCTCGGTGCACGGCCTCTTCGGCAACGGACCCCGGGAGGCCGG
>DATEXR010000081.1 GCA_035256765.1 Candidatus Deferrimicrobiaceae bacterium
GGACGACCGAGCACGGCGCAGGCGTACTTGCGGTACGCCGAGCCGGGCGCAGGGAGTCCGACAAAGGGCTGGCGGTGCAGACCGAGCCGCAGGCGCCGGTCGCCCACAGGGCTGCCTTTTCTGCTGCGACAAGCGATCCCCAGACTGCGTCGGGCGTGCTCGTCGCTCGCTTGTGCGGCGTACTGACCGTACGCCTCCGCGCTCGCTCCTGCGCTTGCCCGCCGTGGCCAAAGGGTCTCCCTTGTCTCGCGACGAAACCCTTCCGGAGACCGGCCCCCTGCAGCGGCGCTCGAATGCAACCGTATTTGTGAAACGGAGGACTTAGATGGGGAGACGCCCCATCCCCCCTAAAATGCCTTCCGTTTGCGCGGGGTTTGCAGTCCGTACGGGTTTCCCCCCTGATGTAGCCACCGTAGCCGCCTTGCTATCGTACCGGTGCAGGGGGCCATGGAAAAACTGCTCGGATCCCGCTTGCTGTTCCGGGGCGAAGATCGACTGCAACCACTGGAACGGCACTGGGTTATCTCGAACGAGGTGCTTCAGTGCCTCTCCTGAACCGCTATCGACCTTGCTTTCCGTGATCCCCACTGCGACCCCCGTGCTTATCGTCCTTTCTCTGTTCCTGTTCGCTCCTCTTCCAATCCATCTCGCGCTCCCTCTCCCATTGCTTGTGCGCCTTCCGGTTATCCCTGTCCCAACGGGAGCGATCCTTCTTCCATTGGCCGTACGGAACGCGCCGCCCCTGTTCATACCTGGTCCGGTAGTCCCGGGGTACGTACAGCACCGCCCTCGGCACCCGGCGCCGCTCGATCACTCCCCACGGCCCGTTGTACGCCCGCGCACGGTACCACCGCTCACCGCGCGGCGACCACCAGTACCCCCCGTAGAAGAACACGTCGATGTTGGGGTCCGGGACGAAGTGGACCTGGGACTGCGGGATCATCACGACTTCCGGCGGCTGGGACACCACGATCGGCGGCGGCCCGAGGTTGATGCTGACGCTCACCTCCGCCCTCGCGGGCTCCGAAAACCCCCATGCGGCGGCGATCATTGCCCCCGCCAGCAGGCACCACCATACCCTTCTCGAATTTCCCATTTGGGATCTCCCTTCATGCCGGGTGAGGTCATCGTCGGTGAGTTTGCCCCACTTCTCTTTGACCCTCCCTTTGATTTCATTCCACTTTCCTTTCAAAATATCTTCATTCATGTTCGTCTCCTTTTATCTTATTCGCTGAAACAAGGACGCCCCGCGAAAATTCACCTCCCGATGCGAAACTCCGAGAGGGATCCCAGGATCCCGAAGGCACGCAATAGCCAGAGGACCACCGCGATCACAATCACGATGTTCAGAATGCTCTTTATCTTGGCATCCATCGGAAGGTAGGTATTGACCAACCACAGGAGTACACCGACGACAACCAGAACGATTACCACATGAATCAACGGCATAATCCTTCTCCTTTTTTCCTATGGGCCCCGGTATATCGGGACCAAGGACATCGCGGCGCCGCCCCCAGGGCCTGTTGTCGTCCCTCACGGACACCTATCACAGTAATCCCGTCCGCCTGCCTTCGGTATCGGTATCTGTCCGAAACGCGAGCCGCTGTTTGTCTGATTTTCGGACCGGTGGTTGTCCTATGGCAGGAAGGGGCGCCTGAGGGTTCGGATCAAGGGAAACCTTCCTTCGGGCCGTGGCGTCCCAACCTCGAGACGGGAACAAGACCGAAGGGAGGAAGGTGCCATGTGCTACAACTGCGGATGCGGGAAACCCGGCGACGACATGGGGGATCCCAAGAACATCACCGACAAGACGTTTGAGGACGCGGCGAAGGCTTCCAACCAGTCTCCGAAAGAGGCAAAAAGAAACACCTTGGAGTTGTTGAAGATCCTCCTCAAAAAGGAGTAAACGGTTCGGCAACAACGGAATACCCGGTAGAGGTGTCGAAGGCCGGACGACTCACGATCAGGCGCGCCGGGGTATCGCTGGCCGTGCGCGCGGGATTCGGGGTTTCCGCCGGTATCGAGGCAAGTATACTGGCGGCGATAAGGGGCCGGAAGGGGTCTCGTGGGGCGGGGCACCCGCAGGATCGGGGCAGATTCCGCGAGCGGAGTCGGCAAGGCCGTTTCGGCCAGAAAGAAGACGGCTGGAAGAGGCGAGTCCCCCTCCCGGCCGCGACGAGCGAAAAAGGACTTTCTATCTAACGGTTCTACCGGGTCGACAAGGCGAGGTCCCGCGAACTCGGGGGAACCGCTTTCCATCGCCAGGCACATCGTCGAATCCCACGGCGGGACGTTCCGGGTGGAAAGCCGGATGGGGGAAGGAACGAGATATCTGATCCGCATCCCCGGGTGAAGCTTCGGCTCCTTTCCATGCCTGCCGGATAGGAAGGGAAGCAGAGGAAAAAGGACGGGGCCCGTTCTCGCCCCATCCTCCAAGTCCGCCGGTTGCCACCTGCGGATTTCTTACCGTGTCCCTTCAAGGAACGATTCCTGCCGGTGATCGTGTCCCCCCGAACCGGGATCAATCCTTCAGGAGAAATGTCACACTCATGTTCACACGGAATTCGGTGACTTTCCCTCCTGTTACAATGATTTTCTGTTCCTTGATCCAGGCTCCCTGGATCCCCTCGAGCGTCTTCGAGGCGCGGGCGACCC
>DATEXR010000082.1 GCA_035256765.1 Candidatus Deferrimicrobiaceae bacterium
TCCGGTGAGACGAGCTCCGAACCGTGTGCAGGGAGATCGCGATTGCGGTGGCAGCGAAGGCGATGGAGCAAAATGTCGCAAGAAAGCCCGTGGTCCCGGGCAAGATCCGGGAATCGCTGGATTCGAGGATGTGGGTACCGAAGTATGCCCGGTACGTGAGAAGCACCTGCGCGCTGGTATGAGGAGAACGATCCGCTCCTGATCCCATCCCCGGAGGACATCGGCGGGGCCGGGGCACCGACCATGCCCTCATGAGGACGGATCCTTCGGGCTCCGTCCTGTTTCCTTCCCTGACGCAGCAGAGGACGAAGCGCCTACCTCTCTGGGCCGGCTCCGAAGTATCCGGCCTTACTTCTTCATCAGTCCATCCAGACTGATCAGCGGCGAGGCGCCTCCGCCGGAAAGAAGCACGTTCGGAACGGTTCCGTTCCATTTGGCGATGGCCTCCCGCATCGCCTCGATCTTTCTGAGTTCGATCATTTCCTTGGTGATCTGCCCCTTCTGGAGCCGCAGCGACTCGGCCTCCGCCTTCGCCTGGGCCACTTTTTGCTCCGCCTCGATCTTGATCCTCTCCAGGTCCCTCTGGGCCCTCAAGGCAAACTGCTCCGCCTCCTGCTTCGACTCGATCGCATCGGTGAACTTCTTGGAGAAGCTGAAGTCGATGACCGAGAATCCGTCCACGAACAGGTTGTAGTCGGAAAGCTTCTGGCTTAAGGCATCCTTGATCGCGGTGCTTACGGCCTCCCGCTCGCCGATCAACTGGACCGCGGTGTACTTCGCCGTCACCGCCTTCACGGCCTCCTGGACGGTCGGGTCGATGATCCTCTCCTTGAACGCCACCCCGATGTTCTGGTACACCCAGTTGGCCTTGTCCGGGACGATGTGGTAGTTGAGCGCGATCACCGACTTGATGTCCTGGAGATCCTTGCTCGCCGCTTCCGACCGGGTTTCCGATTTCTGGATCTTGACGTCCATCTTCACGATCTTCTGCATGATCGGAATCCGAAGGTGCAGGCCCTCCCCCAGGACTTCGTCCTGGACCGCCCCGAAGTTGAGCAGGACTCCCCGTTCCCCCGCGTCGATCTTCACGAAGGGATTGATAATGAGGAGTACAAGAAGCACGGCCACCGCGACGATGCCCATCCCCACCCTCTTGCTGATCTGTTTTACCGTCTTTCTCATTTCGAATTCCTGCATGACAACCTCCTGTCAGGAAACGGAATCCAAAGAATCCGCGAATGGATGGTTTCTGTTCGTTCCCCCCGGAACGGGAACCGTGGGAGTCAGGGAATGTGCCGGGAACCGCGTTCCCCCGGGGAACGGGCTTTTCTCCTGCAAGGAGCAACCGGCGCGCGAAAGCACCCGCCGCCGCATCGCCATCCAGGGTGGACAGGAACCTTTCCCGCGAAAATCCCCGCCGTTGCTCGTTTCACCATAAGTTTTGGCCCGGTGCGTGTCAAGGGGGGGAGAATTGGGGTACATTGGAAATCTATGGTTTGTCCGGAATGCAAAGCGGAGTACATCGAGGGGATCCACGTCTGTCCCGATTGCCGGGTCCCGCTGGTGCAGGAGCTCCCCCCGCAGCCCCTGCCGGAGTACGTGGAGTACGTCACCATCCTGAAAACGGGAAATCCCGTCGTCCTTGCCATGGTGAAGTCGCTCCTTTCGGCCGCCGGGATCCGGCACTTCGTCAAGGGAGGGGTTCTCCAGGACCTGTTCCGCGTCGGCACGGCGGAAATCCAGGTCGGGAGGGACGACGAACCGGAGGCGAGAAATCTCCTGAATGAGCGCACCATCGAGCCCGGGGAGGCAGGTTGACGGGGCGCCGCTCCCCGGTCCTCCCTTCCCCGATCTCCCGGAACGGATACGGGCGGCCCGAAAAATCCGGTCCGGGGCGTTACCCGGTCAGCCGAGGAAATCCGCAAGCTCCGGGACCTTGAACCCGTCCCCCCGCAACCGGGTTTTCACGGTCCCCACGTCGATCGTCCCGATCCGGAGGAATGCCGCGAACTCTTCCCCGAAAGGGGACAGCACCATGCTCCGGTCTCGATCCGCATCTCCGCCAGTTTCCGGATCAGCCGGACGAGGGAGTCCATGCCTTACGGCAGGATCACCTCGATCCGCACCCCGATCCCCTCGATGTTGAGGGAGTCGATGAACGCGGCGAGCACGTCCACCTTGGTGACGATCCCCACCAGTTTTTTCCCCTCCACCACCGGGAGAGCCCCGAACCTCCTCCGGTGAAGGACCAAGAGCGCGTCCTCGATCGTGTCCCCCGGGCTCATGGTGATCACATCGCGGGTCATGATCTCCCTGACGTTCCCGATCCTCCGGGATACCGTCCCCTTCCCGTCGACCGTTTCCCTCCGGAGGAACCATTTCCGGAGGTCCGTATCCGATACGATCCCCACGAGATCCTCTCCCTCGACCACAGGAAGGTGGTGGATCCGATTCTCCTCGAGAATCCGTTGGGCGTCCCTCACCGTATCCATCGGGGACAACGTGATCACCTTCCTCGTCATCCTTCTGCCGACGTACATGGCACGCTCCTTCCCTGGAGGGTTTTCAGGTGGGCGATCGCCGACGACTTGAGGGAGGATTCGTTGTATCCGCCCTCGAGGACGGAGACGATGCGCCCCCGGCAATGCTTGTCGGCCATTTCGCAGATTCTTTGGGTCATGTGGACGAACGATCGCTCGGTCAACAGGAGGTCCGCGATGGGATCGTCCTTGTGCGCGTCGAATCCCGCGGAGATCATGATGAGATCGGGACGGAACCTTTCGATCTCCGGGATGACATCCCCCTCGAAGACGGCCAGAAACTCCGTGTCCCCGGTATGGGGTTTCACGGGGAGATTGAGCGTGGTTCCGTACCCCTCCCCCCTTCCCTTCTCCATCCTTCTCCCGGTCCCCGGGAAGCAGAAGGTCGGGTGCTCGTGGATGCTGCAGAAATAGGTGAGAGGGTCCTCCTCGAAGATCTCCTGGGTCCCGTTCCCGTGGTGCACATCCCAGTCGAGGATGAAGATCTTTTCCACGCCATAGACGGTCCGGGCGTGGAGGGCCCCCACGGCGACGTTGTTCAGATAGCAGAACCCCATGGCGGACTTTCTCCCGGCATGGTGCCCGGGGGGCCTCACGGCGCAGAAGATGTTTTCGACTCTCCCGTTCAGCACGGCATCGACCCCCGCCATCACCCCGCCCGCGGCAAGCAGCGCGACATCGTAACTCGCCTCGCTGATCGAGCAGTCCACCGTGGCGAACGTTTTTCTGCCCGAGCGCACGCTGTTCCGGAACGCCTCCAGGTAGTCGGGAGGGTGGATCTTCTCGATGAGACCCATGTTCGGCATGTAGGGCTCGAGAAAGACGAGGCTTCCCTGGAGGTCGTCCTTCCGGATCGCATCCAGAAGCGTCACCAGGCGCCTGCGGCTCTCCGGGTGGCCGGACCGGGGCCTGTGGTTCAGATAGCCGGGGGTGTAGACGAATCCCGTTCTCCTCGGCGTGTTCGTGAAGATGATCTTATACCCGTCCCAGGGATGGGAGGACAGCAGGAACGCCTTCCCCAGGGGAAACAACTCCTCCTCCCGATGCTCCCCGTCTCTCTCCCACGAATAGTACCCTTCCCGGTTCCGGTAGACGGGAACCCTGAGGTCCCTCCGGAACAGGGCGATGTCGTAGGCGTGGTTGAGCCTGTTCATGTCGGTTTCCTCGACGGGGAGTCTCCGATCCTGGACGAGTCTGGCCAGGCCCGCCTTCATCCGCAGGAAATCCCCCTTGTCCAGGCAGTCGAATCCTTCCTTCGCCCAGTAATATTTCCCGACGGAGAGGGACGCGCTGAGACGGAACTGGTGGAATCCAAGATCGTGGAAAAACTTTTCGTAATAGCGGAACAGGGCCGACGCGTACCCCGAGCTCTGCTCCGAGAGACGGATATGATCGATGTAGACGATCCGCAGCCGCATGCCCCGGAGATAGGCGAGCAGGCCGAGGTTCCGGTTCATCAGGGAAAGGAAAAAGAGGGTCATCTCGCCGACCGCCTCGCCCCCGAGGAAGATCTGGGTATCGTAGATGATCCGGTCCTTCCCCATCAGGAGCATGTTCTCCCGGTGCTCGAAATTCAAAAATTTCGCGGAAACCTGGTCGAAGAAGTCCGCGGGGGAGATGAGATCGCGGAAGAGGCGGGACCAGACGGAAAGGAGCATTTTCCTCGAGGGAAGACTGCTGACAAGAAATTTCCTCTTCGCTCCCTCCTTCTTGATGATGTCGGGGTTCATCTCGGCTCCGAAGAGCCGGTTCTCCCCGATCAGGGTTTCGAATCCCTTCTCGATTTCCCGGCGCGGGAGGGGATGGGCGAACGTCATCCCGTCGAGCAGGGGATTCTCTCTCCTCAGCTGCATCGCACTCCCGGGCGCGAGGAATCTTTCCTATTCTCCGTTTTTCCCTACCCTCCCGGCAAGCGCGAGGATACGCGATCCGCTTATTCCTTTGCCTTCGCCCCCGCGTGCCGGGCGAGGAATTCCTTCAACCGGACGGCATCCGGGGGAGAGGGAAATTCCTTCCCCTTGAGAATCTCGCGAGGGCGCACTCCCTCCCTCCCGTAATAATCGGCGTTGGCGTCGCCGTCGATCTGCAGGGCGGCCCCTGCGACCGAGACCCCCGCGAACAGGCCCCTGCTCCGGGAATAGGAGTAGATCTCGGCCTTCAGTTGTACGTCCGTCGCTGCCTCGACGCTGCGCCCCACCGGGCCGGCCGCCACGGCGGCGTCGGCCCCCAGGGTGAACTTCCCCTTCATGATTCCTTCGACGCTTTGCCCGCTTTTGAACACGAGGATGACGTCGGTGGACGTGGCGCCGATCTGCCACCCGACGCTTCCGCCGGTGAGGGAGACGAAAACCGGGTTGCTAAAGCCCCCGTCTTCTTGGCGGATGAGGAGCACGCCGCGCCCGTGACGGCCGCCCACCACGAATCCGACCTTGATCACGCCGGGCACGATGGCGATGCCGTTCGCATTCTCCAGAAGACTCGGCGGGATCCCTTTCTCGGGAATGGCCAAAATCTCCTCGAGGACTTCGAGTGCCGTCCGGACAACCTTCGTTTCCTTGCTCCCCGCCTCGAGCGGTCCCGCCATACACACCAGGACGGCCATGATCGCGGGGGCGATTGCCCAGGTCATTCGCTTCATCGGATATCGCTCCTTTCCGAAAAAAGAGATTGCGGCCCAAATCGTCACGCCTCTTCCCGACAGGGATACGTTCCCCGGGGACATTCCCAGGGGGGACATTCCCATCGGGGACATTCCTGATTCATCTCCGGGATGCGGGAGAGGAGTGTCCCCTCACATCAGGAGTGTCCCCCCCCAGCGTTGAAGAGTTCCCCCGCCCAGGCCCTCTTCTCCTTTCCCGAGAGCCGGCGCAGGGCGTGTTCCTCCCTGAGGGCGTCGGACCGGCTCCCGCAAGGCCGTTTCGCCAGAAGCGCCACGGGCGGGTTGATCCGGGTAAAGACGGCGCCTCGCCCGGACCGGTGTTGCCGGTAGCGGGCTTCGGGGTCTTTCGCGATCCCCGTGTAGATCTTCCCCCCCCGGCACTCGATCATGTAGACCCACCAGGTCCCGGACATCCCCTGCGCTTCCCGGTTTCCCCTACCGGCCGGCGACACCCGAGGGATACCCCTCGTTCTCGGTCGCGCTTGTGAGCCGTTCGATGGACGCCCGGGACGGATCGTAGGTAACCACCGCCCTCGGAGGGGAAAGGGTGACCTCCGCCGACAGGACCCCCTCGACGGCCTCCAGGCTCTTTTTGACCGCCATCACGCAATGGCCGCACGTCATCCCTTTCACGTTCAGCGTGACCGTTTCCACCGTCGCTCTCCTTCTTCGCCTGCACGTTTCCCTGACGGAATCATTATATTCCCTCCCGGCCCTCTTCCCTTCCGCAACGAGGCTCTCCTTCTTTGGGCAATCGGTCGGAGTCGGTGTAGAATTCCCTCGAGACCACCCGATTGCCTCCAGGTTCGTTCCCTCTGGCAAAGGAGAAACCATGCCCCGAAAAGCCATGCCCGACCTGGACCGGGACAAACTCTCCTCCTATCTGGAATCCCTTTTCGGAACCGCCGTGCGGATCGTATCCCTTTCCCTCCTGGGAGAGGCGGTGGCGGCCGGCGCCGTCAAGGGGTTCGGCTACGGCATCCCGGTCATGGTGGAGTACGAGGTTTCCGGAGAGCGCCGCAAGGCCGTCCTCGAGACGACGAGTCCGGGGCCCTTCGGGCACGAACACATGTCGGATCGGGCCCAGATGCTTCTATGGGATCACGAGGCGTATAACCGCCTTCCCCTTCACGCGCATTCCCTGGACGTGGGGGGGGTCGACCGGGACGGCAGCCTCCATTCGCTCGGGAACGTGGAAGAGTTCTTCCTCCTCGTCGAGCATGTGGAAGGACATGGCTACATCCGGGACCTTGCCCGTCTCCAGGCGGGGGGAAAGCTCACCGACCTCGACCTGGCGCGGGCCGACGCCCTTTGCGACTACCTCGCGGACATCCACCGGGAGAAAGGTCCCGACCCCGGACTTTACGTCCGCCGGATCCGGGAGCTCGTGGGACACGGCGAGTGCATCATGGGGCTTCTGGACAGCTATCCTCCGCGGCACGGGTTCATCACCCCCGAACTGCTGGAAGGAATCGAGCGACGCTGCGTGGCCTGGCGGTGGCGAATCAAGGGACGGACCCACCGGCTCCGGCAGGTGCACGGGGATTTTCATCCCTACAACATCCTGTTCGGAGACGGGACACGGTTCCGGGTCATCGACCGTTCCCGGGGCGAGTGGGGCGAGCCGGCCGACGACGTCACCTCCCTCACCGGGAACTACCTCTTCTGCTCGCTTCAGCAAAACGGTCGCCTCACCGGATCCTTCGAGACCCTCTTCCGGAGGTTCTGGGACCGGTATCTCGAAAAAACCGGAGATCGGGAGATGCTTGCGGTCGCCGCCCCTTTTTACGCCTTCCGGGGTCTCGTGATGGCCAGCCCCCTGTGGTATCCCACCCTGGACGAAGACGTGCGCGGGAAACTCTTCTCCTTCCTCATGGAGGTCCTGGACGCGGAGTCCTTCGACCCGAGCCGCGTGAACGCTTACTGCGGGGCGGGATAGCCGTGGAAGCGGGATTCGCCGTCTGGATCACGGGCCTTCCGGCATCGGGAAAATCGACCGTTTCCTCGGCCCTCGAGAAGGAGCTCGCGTCCCTCGGGGTAAACGTCGCGGTTCTCGAGTCCGACGCGCTCCGGAAGATCTTCACGCCGAACCCCCGCTACGACGAGGAGGAGCGGGACCTCTTTTACGGCGCGGTCGCCCACGTGGGCCGGATTCTGACCGAACACGGCGTATCGGTGATCTTCGACGCCACCGCCAACCGGCGCGCCTATCGGAACCGGGCACGGCGGGAAATCGCGCGGTACCTGGAAGTCTTCGTCGACTGCTCCCTCGCCGTCTGCATGGCCCGGGACCCCAAGGGAATCTACCGGAGAGGAAAGGAAGGGAGCGCAGCCGGCGTTCCCGGGCTGCAGGCCGATTACGAACCTCCCGCCGCTCCCGACGTGGTGGTGCGGGGGGAGACGGAGGCGCCGGCGGTCGCCGCACACCGCATTGTCCGCAAACTCATCGAAAAGGGATACGTGAAGGAGTGACGAAGACGTGGAAGAGACCAGAGGAATCGGGGACCGGTTTCAGCAGGAAACGAAGTACGAACGGGGACGGCTGGGGGGAGGCGGGATCGACTGGACGTCCCGGCCGCCCTTGTACAAGGAATATCCCGGCGCGAGAATCATCCGGCTCCCCCCGCCGGGATCTCCGGTCCACTCTTCTTTCGCGGAAATCGTCTCCCGGCGAAGGAGCGTCCGGGAGTATTCCCCCCGTCCTCTTCGCCCGGAGGAGATCTCCTTTCTCCTTTGGGCCTCCACCGGCGTTCAAAGAAAGGAAGGGGGTCATGAATTCCGAACCGTCCCCTCGGCCGGCGCCCTCTACCCCATCGATACGTACGTAATCGCCCACCGCGTGGAAGGAGTCGAGTCCGGGGTGTACCACTACGGCGTCCGGGGGCACCTGCTCGAGGAGGTGGCCCGAGGGGATCTCCGCAGGGACCTCGCACGCGCGGCGTTGTTCCAGGAGTTCTGCTCCGAGGCCGCCGCCGTCTTCGTCTGGACGGCCGTCTTCCCCCGCGCGAAGTGGAAATACCGCCAGCGGGCCTACCGGTATGTCTACCTCGATGCGGGTCACATCGCGCAGAACCTTGCGCTGGCGG
>DATEXR010000083.1 GCA_035256765.1 Candidatus Deferrimicrobiaceae bacterium
TTGCGTTGTGACGCGCCTGCGGAGAAAGGGGGGAATCATCATGAGGTAGATGGGGGGGAAAGATTGGGAATATTAGGGGGACGAAGATGCTTGAGGCAAATTCTTCATGAGACAAGGAGGAAAAGGATGAGGCCTTCACGAATTATATCCATATTGTTGCTTCTGGGCGTAACGTTTGCCGGAACGTCGATGCTTTGCGCGGGAGAAAGGAGGGAATACGATACGCCAAAAGGGAAGTTTACGGTGGAATTGAACGATAACAAGGAAATCATCAGAGGGGTGACGCCCCAGGGGGAGGAATTGGCCCCGAAAGATATCGGCGAGCTCGGTTTTGTCGAAAAAAACGATAAGGAGAATATATTTTACGAACTGAAACAGTTCCCGGCGGGGGCGGTAGTCGTAACGGGACCCGGCGACACCTGTTTCTGGTATTTCGACGGGCGCAAATACATAAATATTTGCTATTGATTTTTTCTAAATTCTGCCTCGCGGGGTCTTTCGCAAAAGCGCTTCAAAGGAAAACACGAAAAAAACCATTCGAAGTCGGAAAAGCCCGGCGCCTGCCGGGCTTTTTTTTCCGCCGATCCCATCTTCCTCTTCAGTTATCCCCGATTGTCCGGTATAGTTTCCTCTATCTTACGGCAAGCAAAGGGATCCGGACCTGCCCTCCCGCCGGGGGAGCGGGATACGCCATTTTTCGCGGTTACGATCGCGGAAACAACGCTTGGTTTTCGGCGACCGGTTGCGAGGAAAAATGGCCGGGAAGACCGCCTCGATCGCCAAGATCACCCGCCCGGTTCTCGCCGGGCACTACCCCCGGAAAAGGCTGTTCCGCCTGATCGACCGCGCCCGGAAACGGCCGGTCCTGTGGATCTGCGGCCCGCCGGGCTCGGGGAAGACCACCCTGGTCAGCAGCTACCTCGCGTACAGGAGGGTTCCCGGCCTGTGGTTCCGGCTGGAAGAGGGCGACGCGGATCCCGCGACCTTCTTCCACTACCTCGGGCTTGCGGCGCGAAAAGCGGCGCCCCGGGTCCGAAAGCCGCTTCCCGTGCCGATACCCGAGCAGCGTTCCGCCATCTCCCTCTTTGCCCGGCGGTATTTCGAGAGCCTTTTCATCCGCCTCAAGACGGGGTCGGCGATCGTGTTCGACGACTACCAGAACGTCCCCGCCGACTCGGCGTTTCATACGATGGTCCGCGACGGTCTTTCCCTGATTCCTCCCGGCGTAAGCGTCATTCTCATCAGTCGGGAGCATCCCCCTTCGTCGTTCGCCCGGCTTCGCGCCAGCCAGGCCATGGAGATCATCGGCTGGAAGGAACTTCGACTGTCCCCCCGGGAAACGGAAGGGATCGCGCGCCTCCGGTGGAAAGGAAAGCGGGGAACGAAATCGATCCGGAATCTCCACAGCATGTCCGGCGGATGGGCCGCCGGCTTCGTGCTCCTGCTGGAGAAGGCAGGACCGGGGTCGGTTACGCCCCGGGAACTCCCCGGGCAAAATCCCCAGGAGATCTTCGACTATTTCGCGGGGGAGATCCTGGAAAATCTGGATGAGGAGATGCACTCCTTCCTGCTGAAGAGCGCCCACCTTCCCCTGATGACGGCGCGGATGGGCGCTCAATTGACGGGGCTGCGCCGGGCCGGGCAGATCCTCTTCTACCTGAGCCGCCGCAACTATTTCACCGAAGTGCGCACGGGCCCCGAGCCGGTATACGAGTACCACCCCCTGTTCCGGGAATTTCTCCGATCCCGCGCCGCCGACGTTTTCTCGGAGAAATATATTCACCGCGTCCGGGGAAAGGCGGCCGCGATCCTGGAGGAATCCGGCCATGGCGAAGAGGCCGCGGGCATCTTGCGCGAGATCGGCGATTGGCACGGATTTACACGGATCTTGCAAACGCAGGCACCCTTGCTTGTCCGGCAGGGGAGAAGCGCGACGCTTGTCGAGTGGGTGGGGTACCTCCCCGCAAAGATCCGCGAGGAAGACCCATGGTTGCTTTACTGGAGCGGAGTGGCCCGGTTGTCTTCCCGCCCCGAGGAAAGCCAGCGCGATTACGAGGAGGCCTTCCGGCGATTTTGCAAAAAGAAAGACAGGGACGGTGCTTTCCTGGCCTGGGCGGGCGTGGTCGACGCAATCGTCTACGGTCCCGGGAGTCTGAAGTCGCTCGATCCCTGGTTTTCGACCCTCGGCAAGTTGTTGAAGGGGAGCAAACCTCCCTTGCCGGAAGAAATCGATTCCCAGGTGACATCCACCATGATCAAGGCGCTGTCCCTCAGGCGGCCCCGCTTTGTCGACAGGGAGATGTGGGCGGACCGGGCGATGCGCCTCGCCCGGTCGACCCGGGATGATGTCCCGCTGAAGTTCACCGCCCTGCTCAACGTGGCGTATTACCGGTTCCACAGCGGCGATTTCCAGGTTGTGGGGCTCCTCCTCGATTCGTTGCGCGACCTGGTCCGGAGACCGGAGCTTTCCCCTCTTCCCCGCCTCACTCTCTGCTGGCTCGAGGCGGCATACGCCAACGTGAACGGCCTGCACGACCGTTGCCTCAAGGTTGTGGCGGAGGGGATCGAACTGGCCAACGCCACCGGGATCCACCTCATGGACAATTTACTGCTGGGGCATGGGGCGTTGTCATCCCTGCACAAGGGCGACCTGGCGACGGCGAAGGGTTTCCTGCGAAAGATGGCCTCCTCGTTGACGGCGGCGCGGCCGTGGGAAGCGTCCTTTTACCATCGACTCGCCGCATGGGATGCCCTGCACCGGGGGAACCAGGCGCAGGCCTTGTTCCATTCGGACCGCAGCCTGACCATGTGCGAGGAGGTGGGGAACCCCTGGACCGAGGCGCTGGCTCTCCTGCAGAGAGCTTTCGTCCTCCGTGAGGGAGGAAAAGCGAACGAGGCGGCCCGCCATCTCAAGCGCGCTCACCGGATGGGGAAAGAGAGCGGAATGCATTTCATCCGTTTCCTCTGTCTGTTGGTTGAGGCGCACTTTTCCCTTCTCGAGGGGGACGGGGAATCCGGTCTTTCGTCCCTTCGGAAGGGGTTGGGCATCGGGAGGGAGAAGGGGTATCTCAACATCTACCTGTGGCGTCCCGGCCTTCTGGAAGGAATCGCCGCGAAAGCCCTGGAGAAGGGAATCGAGACCGGATATGTCCGCGATCTCATTCGAAGGAACGCCCTCGTCCCGGATGGCGCCCTTCCGGATACGGAGCACTGGCCGTGGCCGCTGAAAGTGTACACGCTCGGCACGTTCGACCTGCTGAGGGAGGAGAAGCCTCTGACGTTTTCCCGGAAGGTCCAGCACAAGCCCCTCCTGATGCTCAAGGCGTTCGTCGCCCTGGGGGGAAAGAACGTCCCCGAGGAGCAGATGACCGACATCCTCTGGCCCGAGGCGGAAGGGGACCTGGCGCACCAGTCCTTCGCCACGACGCTTCGGCGGGTAAGAGCCATGCTCGGAAACGAAAAGGCCGTGTCGCTTCGCGAGGGCTGTGTAACATTGGACCTTCGTCAATGCTGGGTGGACGCATTTGCCTTCGAAACCCTTGTCGCCCGGATCGACGAAGCGTCTTACGGTGGAAAGGGATGGCCGGACAAAACGCGCACTGCGAACCTCGCGGCAAAAGCCATCGCCTTGTACCGAGGGCCATTCCTTCCCGGGGAAGGCTCCCCCCCCTGGGTCGTGGCGATGCGGGAACGGCTGAGAAGCAAGTTCCTGCGGGTCGTAGGGTTTTTCGGCCGCTACCTGGAAAGAGAAGGGCGATGGGAGGAAGCCATCGCCTGCTACCGGAAAGGGCTGGAAGTGGATGATCTTGCAGAGGAATTCTACCAGCGCCTGATGATCTGCCATCATCGGGCCGGACAGGTCGCCGAGGCAGCGACTGCGTACAACCGCTGCCGCAAGGTGCTTTCCTCCATGCTCGGGATCTCCCCCTCCCCGGGAACCGAGGCCATCGCGAAGGGAATCCGTCCTTCCTGAGCATCTCTCTTTTTTTCGAATAGGTATCCCATCTGTCACTTTCCTCATGTCAGGATAGTCGCGGGAACGGCGGTTTGCTTGTGCCTTGAACCGTGCGAATACGATGCCTTTCGGCACTGCCGGGAAGGCGGAACAGGGAGATTGGGGATGGTGATCTTAGACAATTACATCGTCCGGATCTACCGGAGAGACAAATCCGATCCGGACAGGATCGTGGGAATCGTGGAGGATATCGCATCCAACGTGCAGAGGAGGTTTAC
This sequence comes from Candidatus Deferrimicrobiaceae bacterium, assembly GCA_035256765.1. NCBI lineage: Bacteria > Candidatus Deferrimicrobiota > Candidatus Deferrimicrobia > Candidatus Deferrimicrobiales > Candidatus Deferrimicrobiaceae > Candidatus Deferrimicrobiaceae bacterium. Next base: position 4,234 of record DATEXR010000083.1, read on the forward strand.
CGGCTTTGAGGAACTGAGCAACATCCTGGTAGCAGCAGAAGGCCGATCGCCCCGGAAGAAGAGGGGGAAGCTGCCGGCAAAAGAGAGGAAATAGGGCGCGCCCCCGGTACGGGAAGAAATGGTATGATGATCGTCGATGATCGACCATCTGCGGGGCCGCCTGGCCGGCGGGGGGAAGGATTTCGTCGTGGTGGAGTGCGCGGGGATGGGGTTCCGCGTGCACGTCTCCTCCATCACGCGGGCCGATCTTCCCCCTGACAGCGAGTCGTGTTTCCTGCACACTTTCCTCCAGATTCGCGAGGGGGGATCCGAGCTCTTCGGTTTTTCCTCCGAGACGGAGCGGGAGATCTTTCTCTCGATCATCGGCGTGAGCGGGGTCGGTCCGAAGTCCGCCGTATCTATCCTGTCGGGGATGGGGATTTCCGGAGTTCTCTCCGCAAGCGCGCGGGGAGACGCGGCGCCCTTCACGCGAGTTACCGGCATCGGGAAGAAACTGGCGCAGCGGATCGCGTCGGAGCTTCCGGACCGGCTCAAGAGAGTGTCGGTCGAGCTGACCCCCGTTCCCGCCGAGGAGGGGATCCCGGCATCCTCCGAGCCGGAGGTCGAGGCCGCCCAGGCGCTCGTCGCCCTGGGGTTCTCCCGGGCCGAGGCGCAGGTCGTCGTTGCGGCCTTGCGCAAGGAGGCGGGGGCGGACGCGCCCGCGGAGGTCCTGATCCGGGGGGCGCTGAAGCGCCTTTCCGGACCTCGCAGGTGATCGGGTAGTTTTATCGCCAAGGAGGCGACGTGGAAAGACGTATGGTGGACCCGAAGGGAGGCGGGGAGGAGGGGGCGTTCGATCTCTCCCTGCGGCCGAAATTCCTCGCCGGGTTCATCGGCCAGACTCCGATCGTCGCCAACCTCAAGACGTTCATCGAGGCGGCGAAGAACCGGGGCGAGCCGCTCGACCACGTTCTCCTTTCCGGCCCTCCCGGCCTGGGAAAGACGACCCTGGCGCACATCATCGCCAACGAGATGGGGGTGGGGATCCGCACCACTTCCGGCCCCGCGGTGGAGCGAAAAGGAGACATCGCCGCGATCCTCACCGCGCTCGAGGCGGGGGACGTTCTTTTCATCGACGAGATCCACCGCCTGAGCCGCGTCGTGGAGGAATTGCTGTACTCCGCCATGGAGGATTTCGCCCTCGACATCATCCTCGGGCAGGGGCCGTCGGCCAAGTCGATCCGGCTATCCCTGCCGCCGTTCACGCTCGTGGGCGCCACGACCCGGACCGGTCTTCTTACCTCCCCCCTGCGGGACCGGTTCGGAGTCTCTTTCCGGATGGAATATTACTCCCCCGCGGAACTCGAGGAGGTGATCCGCAGGGCCGCCCGGTCCTTTTCGATCCTCATCGACGACGACGGTGCGCGCGAAATCGCCCGGCGCTCCCGGGGGACCCCGCGCGTGGCGATCCGGCTCCTGAAGCGCGTGCGCGACTTCGCCCAGGTGAGCGGGGACGGCACGATCCACCAGAAGATCGCCGACCACGCGCTCCTCAAGATGGAGGTGGACCGGGAGGGGCTCGACGTGATGGACCGGAAGATCCTCCGGGTCATCCTCGAGAAGTTCCACGGCGGACCCGTCGGAGTGGAAACGATCTCGGCGTCGGTGAGCGAGGAGCGGGACACGATCGAGGACGTGTACGAGCCGTTCCTCATCCAGCAGGGATTCCTCAAGCGAACCCCGAGGGGGAGGGTGGCCACGCCCGCGGCGTACCGCCACCTCGGGTTGACGCCCCCCCAGCGCGCGCCGCAGCAGGAAGGATTGTTCGGGGAAGGAGGGTGACAAGATGAGACGCGCCGCTTTTCTGATGATTCTCTGCTTCGCATTGATCGCGCTACCTTCGCAGGCCGGGCTGTTCGACGACATCAAGAAAGGAATCGGAAGCGTCGCTCCGCAGGCGGGACCCGACGATAGCCAGGTCGTCGGGGGCCTCAAGGAGGCCCTCACGATCGGGACGGGCAACGCCGTGAACCTCGTTTCCCTGAAGGACGGCTATTTCACCAACCAGGCCATCAAGATCCTCATGCCCGAGAAGATTCAGAAGGTCGCGGATGTCCTCGGGAAGGTCGGGTACCAGAAGCAGGTGGACGAGTTCATCCTCAGCATGAACCGCGCGGCGGAAAAGGCCGCCCCGCAAGCGAAGTCGATCTTCCTCTCCGCGATCCGGGAGATGAGCTTCGAGGACGCGAAAAAGATTCTCAACGGAGGCGACACGGCGGCCACCGAATTCTTCAAGGGGAAGACCGGGGGCAAGCTTTCCGAGGCGTTCAAGCCCATCATCTCCTCCAGCATGGACGAGGTCGGGGCGACCCGGAGCTACAAGGAGATGATGGGAAAATACACCGCGCTGCCGTTCATGAAAGCCGAATCGCTCGACCTCGACCAGTACGTAACGAACAAGTCGCTCGACGGCCTTTTCTTCATGGTGGGACAGGAGGAGAAGAAGATCCGGACGAATCCGGCCGCACGGGTCACCGACCTCCTGAAGACGGTCTTCGGCGGAAAATGAGATAGAATTTCCCTATGACGTCGCTGGGGAAAATCCTTCTGGTCTCCGGGCTGCTCCTGGCCGGCGCAGGACTGCTGGTCCTGCTCGCAGACAGGATCGGCTGGCTTGGCAAGCTGCCCGGAGACATCATCGTCAAGCGGGAGAACTTCACCTTCTACTTTCCGCTGGCTACGTGCATCCTCATCAGTATCGTCCTGTCCCTGCTGTTCTGGCTGTTCCGGAAGTAGGCGCACCTGTTGTCCCACCGCAACAGGGTATGTAGCGTACTTGCAACACCTAAGGACCCTTCTTTTTCTGTGCCAACGTAACCTATCGGAAATTATAAGGCTTTTGTTTTTCCTTCCTGGCATGTTGCTTGCAAATAATCAATTGAGCAAATTGGGGAGAACGGAATGCAAGTTTTCCAACATACCGTTTCGGGGCCGTTGAGTTTTTCCGGTGTGGGCCTTCACACCGGCGTTCGGACCTCCGCAACGATCCTGCCGGCGGGTCCCGGAAACGGGATCGTCTTTCGACGCAAGGACACGGGAACGGTGATCCCCGCCACGGTGGAACATGTGGCGGAGACCGCCTATGCCACCGTCCTGTCGGCCGAAGGCGTGAAGATCTCCACGGTCGAGCATTTCCTCGCCGCGCTTTACGGGATGGAGGTCGATAACGCGGTGGTCGAGGTGGACGGCCCGGAACTGCCGATCCTGGACGGGAGCGCTCTCGGGATTGCCGGGGCGATCGCGTCTGCGGGGGTTGCGGCGCAGGACGTTCGCAGGCAGTTCTTCAGGGTCTGGGAGCACGACAGAATCCGTCGGAACGGGTCGATGGTCGCCGTCTCCCCGTCCGAGGAGCTGGAAATCCTGGTGACGGTCGACTTCCCCGCGAGCGCCATCGGGCGGCAGTGGGCGAGTTTCACCCTCACCCCCGGGAATTTCCTGAAGGAGATCGCCCCCGCGCGAACTTTCGTCCTCCGGGAGCAGATCGAGGAACTGCGCGCGGCGGGTCTTGCCAAGGGCGGGTCGCTCGATAACGCGATCGTCGTCGAGGGAGACAAGGTGCACAACACGGAAGGGCTCCGTTTCCCCGACGAGTTCGCCCGGCACAAGCTGCTCGATTTCCTGGGCGACATCGCCCTGTTGGGGCGCCCCGTGCGCGGCTCTTTCCTCGCCGTCCGCCCGGGGCACACGGTGAACCACGCCGTTGCCAAATACCTTGCTGCGACCGGCTATGCCGGATTTCCCGAATCGCCTGTCCGCCCGGGAAAAATCCCGGTGCATATACAGGTCACTGCCTAATCCCCCTTCGAGTGGCCCGTAACGGGCCACTCACCCCCCTTTTTCTTTCGAGGAGTTTTGCGCTGTTGCAGGTTTGCCTCAGTCGGATATAATGTCCGGGGAGGCCGTGTTGCGCTACGTCGCTATTTCCTTGATTTTCCTTGGAGTTCTGGTGGCGCCCGACCTTTCCGCCGCCGCTCCGAAGGCTGATATCGCGAATATCCGCGGACAGGCCAAAGGGAGGGAGGCCCGCGTTTCGTTCACCCTCCGGAAAGCTTTCTCCCCCGAAATGGTGGAGGCGCTGAAAAGCGGGATCGAGATTTCCTTCAAGACCGTCGTGCGTGTCGAGAGAGTCCACCGGAACTGGTTCGACGCGACGGTGGGCGAGGTCACCTTCTCCCGCTCCGTCCGATACGACTCTCTCTCCCGCGTGTACCTGCTGAACCGGGGCAAGGGGGAGGAATTGGTTCCCGACATATTCGCCGCGCTTTCCGGGATGACCCAGTACGAGGTAGTCGTCCCGCTGGACTTCGAGATCGAGCGAGGGAAGAGGTACCGGGCCCGGGTCCGGACGCGCCTTGACAAGGTGGGGCTGTCGGAACCGCTTCGTTCGATCTTCTTCTTCTCCTCGTTGTGGGACGTGGAGACCGATTGGGAGAAAGGGGACATTTCCGCGCCATGAGCGAACCCGCGCGCCGGCCCCCGGGGTTTTCGTCGGAACAGGACCTCGCCAAGAAGAGGCGGGAGAGGATCGCCATCGGGATCGTGGCCGTCCTGGTGATCGGGCTCACCGTCCTGGAGGCGAACCTGGCCGCGATCGGGGGGACGGTGGCGTTCACGAGCAACATCATCATCTTCGCCCTCATCAACCTCAACGTCATCCTGATCGTGCTGCTGATCTTCCTCGTCACCCGGAACATCTTCAAGCTGATTCTGGACCGGAAGCGGAACATCCTGGGGGCGAAGATCCGGTCCCGCCTCGTGCTCATCTTCATCTCCTTTTCCCTCATTCCCACGATCCTCCTCTTCATCGCGGCCGCCAATATCACCACGACAAGCATCAAGTCGTGGATCGGGGGAAGGGTCGGGGTCGCCCTGACCGGCGCCCTCGACATCGCCCGGGGGAGCCTCGAGAAGGAGGCCGGGAACCTGTCCGGTGTGGCGGACCGGGCCGCATCCGCCGTCCTCCGGAAGGGGAGGAAGGCTTCCGTCGTGAATGTCCTGGAAACCGCGAGGCGCGGGAATCCTCCCCATGTTTCCCTTCTCGTGGTGGGGCCCGGAGGGGTCATGGCGAGGAGCGGGGACGTTCCCCGGGAGATCGCCTCCCAGATCCGCTCCCGTCTGCAGGGGCAGGAGGGAGACCGCGATCGCAAAGGCGGGATGACGTTCGTCGGGGAGGGGTACGCTGCCGCCGTCCGACGCCTGCCCGACGGGAGGGCCGTCGTGGCGGTCAAGACCCTGCCCCCGGAAGAGATGAACCGGATCCGGGAAATCGCGAGGGCGTACGACGAGTACCACCAGGTGCGCCTCCTCGACGACCCGATCCGGGCCAGCTACATCGCCACCCTCATCCTGATCACCCTCCTCGTGGTGTTCGCCGCCTCCTGGATGGGGATCTATCTCGCGCGGCAGATCACCGTTCCCGTCCAGATGCTGGCCGAGGGGACCGAGAAGGTGGCCTCGGGAGACCTCGACGTCCGGCTCGACTACCGGTCCAACGACGAATTCGGGAACCTGGTCGGTTCGTTCAACCGGATGACGGCGGACCTGAAAGAGATGAAGAAAAGCCTCGAGGATGCCAACATCTCGCTTTCGGCAACCTTCGAGGAGCTTCGGAGAAGGAGCCGGTTCATCGAGACGATCCTCACGAACATCTCCACGGGAGTCATCGTCATCGACCGGGCGGGCCGCATCGCGATGATCAACAAGGTGGCGGAGCGGCTGCTCGCGATCAAAACGGACAAGGTGCTCGGGAAACCGTACAAGGAGGTCGTCCGGGAGGAGCACTACGAGGCCGTGCGCACCCTTTCGCGCGAGGTGGGAGAGATGCCCGGAAGGCAGGTGGAGAGGCAGGTGGATCTCTCCGTCGGAGGGAAAGAGATCTCCCTCCGCGTCAGCGTGACGGCGCTTCAGGCGGACGACGGGGAGTACATGGGGCTGGTGGTGGCCTTCGACGATCTCTCCCAGGCGATGCGGCTCCAGAGGGTCATGGCGTGGCGGGAGGTCGCGCGCCGGATCGCCCATGAGATCCGGAACCCCCTGACCCCGATCCAGCTCTCCACGGAGCGGCTGCAGAAGAAGTTCGCTTCGTCGCTCGGGGACGACCCGGCCTTCTCCGAGTGCACCCAGACGATTCTTTCCGAAGTGGGTTCGCTCAAAGCTCTTGTCGAGGAATTCACCCGGTTCGCCCGCATGCCCGCGCCGGCGTTCCAGGAGGGGAACCTTGCGGAGGAACTTACGCCGGTCGTGGAAACGTTCCGGACCGCCCACCCCGGAATCGCGTGGGAATTCGAGGGGAAGGAGGGGACTCCGCCGGTCTGGTTCGACCCGTTCCAGATCCGCAGGGCGTTGACCAACCTCCTGGAGAACGCGGCAGCGGTGCTGGGGAACGGGGGCCGGGTCATGGTGCGGGTGAGGCACGAGCCGACGCTGGGGACAGTCCGGGTGTCCGTGAGCGACGACGGGCCGGGAATCCCGCCGGGAGACCGGGACCGTCTGTTCGAGCCGTATTTTTCCCGCAAGGAAGGGGGGACGGGTCTCGGCCTGGCCATCGTCAGCGCCATCGCGAACGACCACCAGGGGACGGTGAGGGTCCGGGACAACACACCGAGGGGCGCGATCTTCGAGATCGAGTTCCCCGTCCGCCCGAAAGGAAGGGGGTAGGCTCGTCATGGGATACTCGGTTCTGGTCATCGACGACGAGACGAACATCCGGAAGACGCTCGAGGGCGTGCTATCCGACGACGGCTATCGCGTGCTGCAGGCCGGGGACGGCGCCCAGGGGCTCGAGGTCCTTGCCCGGTCCTCCGTGGATGCCGTTCTGCTCGACGTGTGGATGCCCGGCCTGGACGGACTGGAGACGCTGAAGAGGATCCGCGAGGGGTACCCGATCCTTCCCATCATCATGATCTCGGGCCACGGGACGATCGACACGGCGGTGAAGGCGGTCAAGATGGGCGCCTTCGACTTCATCGAGAAGCCGATCTCTCTCACCAAGCTGCTCATCACGCTCTCCCGCGCCATCGAGCAGGCGGAACTCCGCCTGGAAAACGTGGAACTGAAGGAGAGGGTCGAGAAAAAATACCGGTTGATCGGAGGGTCGGCGGCCATGCGGCGGGTCCAGGCCGAGATCGCCGCCGCGGGCCCCACGAACGCCTCGGTCCTTATCTCCGGGGAGAACGGATCCGGCAAGGAGATCGTCGCCCGCGAGATTCACCGGCACAGCCGGCGGGCGAACCGGCCGTTTGTCGAGGTGAACTGCGCGGCCATTCCCGAGGAACTGATCGAGTCGGAACTGTTCGGGCACGAGAAGGGGGCGTTCACCGGAGCGACCGGGCGCAGGAGGGGGCGCTTCGAGCTGGCCGACGGGGGCACCCTGTTTCTCGACGAGGTCGGGGACATGAGTCCACGCACCCAGGCGAAGATTCTTAGGGTCCTGGAAGAGAGGCAGTTCGAGAGAATCGGGGGAGGGGAGAAAATCCGCGCGGATGTCCGGATCATCGCCGCGACGAACCGGAACCTGCCGAAGGAGGTCGAGGGGGGACGGTTCCGCGACGACCTCTACTTCCGGCTGAACGTGTTCCCGATCCTCGTGCCCGCCCTGCGCGACCGCAAGGAGGACATCCCGCTGATCGCGGAGCATTTCGTCGGGGAGATCTGCGCCGAGCACGGAAAGGAGAGGAAGGAGTTCTCCCGGGGTGCGAGGGAGCTTCTTCTTGCCCACAACTGGCCGGGAAACGTCCGCGAACTGCGCAACGTCGTGGAGCGGCTCGTGATCCTGTCGATGGGGCCGTCGCTCGGGGAGGATACCGTGAGGCACGTTCTCGCCGCCGAGCCGGCGCGGGCGGAAGCGCCGGCGGGGGAGCGGGTGTTCGACCCGGAAGACTTCCGGGAGGCTGTCCTTGCGTTCGAGAAGGAGTATCTCACCAGGAAACTCCGGGAAAACGACTTCAACGTGAGCCGGACGGCCGAGAAGCTCAGGCTGGACCGCACCAGCATCCACCGGAAGATGAAGCAGCTGGGGATCACGCAGGAAAGCGCCAGGAGGTAGCCGGATGTTCCCGGGGCTTCCCGGAAAATATGCCGTCCTCCGAAAGATCGCCTCCGGAGGGATGTCCGAGGTGCACCTTTGCCGCCTGCGGGGGGAGGAGGGGTTCGAGAAGAAGGTCGCCGTCAAGGTGGTCCACCCCCGGCTCACGGAAAACCCGCGCTTCCGGGAACTCTTCGTCCGGGAGGCCCGCATCGCCGCCTCCCTCTCGCATCAGAACCTCGTCCAGGTCTTCGATTTCGGAAGGCAGGGGAATTCCTTCTATCTCGCCATGGAATATGTCGAGGGGTGGAACCTTGCGCAGACGTTTGCGCAAATGCGGATGCGGGGGATTCCGGCACCCCTCCCCCTCTGGAGGCACTGGATGGAGGGGATGCTGGACGGGATCGCCTATCTGCATTCCCGGAAAATCGTCCACCGCGACATCAGCCCCGGAAACATCCTGCTGTCCCGCGGGGGAGCGGTGAAAATCACCGATTTCGGCATCGCCCGGGGTTCGCGTCTCGGACAGTACCGGCCGGAAGGGTGGGAAGGGAAATTCTCCTACATGTCTCCGGAGCAGGCCAGAGGCGAAGAAGCGAGTGTGTCCTCGGATCTGTTCTCCGCTGCGTTGATCGGGGCGGAATATTTTCTCCCCGCCAGGCTTTTCGACGGCGAAAACCGGGACGAGATTCTTGCCCGGGTGCGGGACCACGACGTGGAGAAACTCCCGCTGGAACGGTTCCCGTCCGGGATCTCGGGGATCTTGCGGAAAAGCCTGTCCCGGGAGCCGGGGGACAGATTCGCGGATGCCGCAAGTTTCGCGAAGGCGATCGGCGCGGCGGTCCCCGAAACGGTCTCTCGCGCCGACCTGGCCGCCTTCTGGGACCTCCTTTTTCCCGGCGCGGGCCATGGGGAAGAGGACACGGTGGTCATCGACGGCCCCCCGGCCGGGCGAGACGCGGACCTGATCCGCGAGAAGCGGGAGCCCTACGGGGGGAGGGGAAGACGGGGATTCCGGATCGGGGTGACGTCGGCGCTGGTGGCGGCTTCGGTGGGGGGAGTGCTGTTGTGGAGGGGAACCGTCCCGAGGGAACGCGGACCATCTTCCGTCGTGACGAAGGAAGCCGTGAAACCGGACCCGGCGGCGTCGGATCCGGGGATCGATTCCCCGAAACCGGGGGCGGGTATCTTTCCCGGAGGGATTTCCGCTTCGCCTTCCCCGGAGGGACGGAAGCAAGGAACGATTTCTCCCTCCATGGAGGCGAAGGTTCCCCAGGGGTCGGCTGCGACTGCGCATCCCGGAGATTCCGATCGGGCCCGGAAGGGGAAACGGGTGTGGATCGAGACGGACCCGGAAGGCGTCTCGGTCGATTCCGGGGACGGGACTCACCTCGGCTCCACACCCTTCTCCCTGGACACCGGCCCGCTGGCGGGAGGGAAAATCATTTTCCGCAAGGAAGGGTATGTCACGCGAAGCGTATCCGCCGATGCGCTGGCGCAGCTTCCGGGTTTCCGGATGGGGTTGGAACGCCTGATGGGGACGCTGGAAGTGGTCCAGGCGATTCCCTGGGCGAAGGTCTACGAGGGGAACCGGTACCTCGGGGTGACCCCGATCCCTTCGCTGGCGCTTCCCGTGGGGGAGCACCGGCTGCGCTTCGTGAACGAACCTCTCGGGGTGAACCGGGTGGAGACGGTGACCATCGAGCCGGGGACGAACCCGAAACTCATCGTCCCGCTGATCGGGAACCGGTAGAGATTGCTTCCCGGGAGAAGGCCGGGGAGAGGAAGGAGGGAAGATGGAATATGTGCGTCTTGGCATGACCGGGGTGAAAGTATCCCGCATCTGTCTGGGGTGCATGACGTACGGCGCGAAAAGCTGGCGGGAGTGGGTTCTCGAGGAGGAGGAGGGACGGCCCTTCCTGCGTCGCGCGCTCGAGGCCGGGATCAACTTCTTCGACACCGCCGACGTCTACTCCCTCGGGCGGAGCGAGGAGATTCTGGGCAACGCACTCAGGGACTTCGGCCCGTCCCGTGACAAGGTGGTCATCGCCACCAAGGTGTTCGCCGCGATGGGGGACGATCCCAACGAGCGCGGTCTTTCCCGGAAGCACATCCTGCACTCGATCGACGACAGTCTTCGCCGGCTTGGGACAGACTACGTCGATCTGTACCAGATCCACCGGTTCGACCCTCATACGCCGATCGAGGAGACCCTGGAAGCGTTGACCGACGTGGTGCGCTCCGGGAAGGCGTTGTATGTCGGAGCCTCGTCGATGTACGCCTGGCAGTTCGCCCGGATGCTGTACACGGCAACCCGACACGGCTACAGTCGGTTTGTCACGATGCAGAACCATTACAACCTGGTCTACCGGGAGGAGGAGAGGGAGATGATCCCCTTGTGCCGGGAGGAGGGGATCGGCATCCTCCCCTGGAGCCCTCTCGCACGGGGATTTCTCGCGAGAAAGCCGCCCGATGAGGGGTATGGCGAGACCTCCCGTGCCCGCACGGACGAGTACTCCCACAAGATGTATTATCGCCCGGGAGACGACGAGGTCGTAAGGCGCGTGGCGGAGATTGCCGGAAACCGCGGACGGTCCATGGCCCAGGTTGCCCTCGCGTGGCTTCTGCACCGGCCCGGAGTGACGGCTCCCATCATCGGCGCAAGCCGAATGGAGCATCTCGAAGAGGCGTTGAAGGCCCTCGAAATCAGTCTGGACGATGAGGAGCGGAAAAGCCTCGAGGAGCCCTACGTGCCGCATCCCGTGCTGGGGCACGAATAGGTGTCCGCGGGTCGAAAGGAAACTTCCATGGGAATCGGCATCTCATATCGGGATGACAATCCGTTTCCCGGAGGGAGAGGTGATATGCGCAGAGTGCCGATTTTCCTGTTGTTGCTCGCCCTGTTTGCGGTTTCGGCGGCATCTGCGGGGGAAGGTCTGGTAACCGTGAGGAGTTCCTACGGAGCGAAGGAAACCGCGGATCGGGTCGAGCGCCTGACGAAGGAAAGGGGAATGACGCTGTTCCATCGCATCGATCATGCCGAGGGGGCAAGGACGGTCGGCATGCCGCTGCGCCCGACCGAGGTGCTGATCTTCGGAAACCCCAAAGGGGGTACTCCCCTGATGATGTGCGAGCAAAGCGTCGGCATAGATCTTCCCCTCAAGATGCTGGTGGGGGAGGACGGAAACGGCGCGGTCTGGATCGGTTACGGCGATCCGGAAGTACTGAAAGACCGCTACGGCATCACGGGATGTGACGAGGTTCTCCGGAAGAGGAAAGGATTTCTGGGGAAGCTGGCCTCGGACGTCGCCCACTGGGATTCGTAGGATACGGGAAGCCCGATGGACCCCGAAGACCTCGCCGACAAGTACGTAAGGGATGCCGACGCTCTCGCGGCCGCGAAACGGTATGATGAGGCGGTCGTGGTCTACGACCTGGCGATCGGCGTGCATCCGGATTGCACCGAGGCCTGGACGAACAAGGCCAGCGTCCTGAGGCTGCAAGGCAAGCGCAGGGAGGCGTTGGAATGCGCGGAAAGGGCCCTGGAGATAGGACCGTTCCCGATTGCGGAGACGCTGCGGGATATTCTGATCGAAGAGCTTAAACGGTAAGGGTGTTCCGGCCCGTGTCCGGCCGGGGATACGGCGCAATCAAAGCGGGGCGTGGGAAGGCGGGGCGGGGAACAGATGGCGGATGGAGTTGGCGTAGTATCGCAGGAGGGCGATATTATCCGGGTTGACGCGATAGAGCCCCTCCTTTTCCTCCACCAGGTGACGAAGGGTGAGCATCCGTAACCCGACGTTGACGGCGTAATCTTGGTCCGTGCGGGGGATGTAAATGTGGGCGCCCTCCGCCGTAAGCACAGCGAGCAGCCGGTGGGCCTCGGTTTTCAGGTCGAGCTCGCTCCAGCGGGCCTTCCCCAGGTTCAGGCACGCGGTCGCCACAAGGGAGACCGGCAGCACCGGGATCACCTTCCCGACATCCTTCATCAGTTCCCCGGCCAGCCTCTCCACCTCCCGGAACCTCTCTTCTCTCTCCAATGAACGAAAGTCGACGCCGAGCCCGCGGCAGTACTCCGTAAGGGAGACGGGGGAGCCGAAGTTGACGCATGCGTAGCCGAACCGGTACCAGCGGCCGCGGATCATGAGAAGCAGGTTGTGCAGGAGGAATCTCAGCGAGGTTCCGATCACGAAGAGGAGACTTTTCCTGGGGGCTTCCCGATTCAGGGAGACCAGCATGCTGCGGTCCTCGAAGGTGCGGTCGTAGTTGATTCCCACCGGGATGAAGACGATGTCCCTGTTCCCCCCGGGGGAAAAGGAGCGGGTCATGTAGTCGAGAAGGCCGAGTTTCGGGCGGCGCAGCGACCCGTCCGAGGTAAGACCGCCTTCCGGGAAAATCGCCTGCACGACTCCTCCCTCGGTCGCCATCGCGACGTAGCGTTCCAGCACGAGACGGTAGAGGGGATTCCCCGAGCTTCGTCGTATGAAATAGGCGCCGAGCGACCGTATGAGCGTCTGCAACGGCCAGATTCTCGCCCATTCCCCGACGGCGTAACTCAGGGCGGTACGAGTCGCTGCGAGATAGGCCACGAGGATGTAGTCCATATTGCTGCGATGGTTCATGACGAAGACAACGGAGGAATGAGGGTCGACGGCGGAAAGCCCCGCTTCGTCCGTAAAGCCCACCCGCACCCGGTAGAGAATCCTGGCCGTCTTTTTCGCGATCCAGTAGCCGACCCGGAAATAGGCATACGCGTTGAAGGAGGGGACGATCTCCCTTGCATACCGCTCGACCTCCGCCATCACGACGGCTCGCGGCATATTGTTCGTCTTTGCGTGAACTTCCGCCGCCTCCATGATTTTCGGGTCGTACATCAGCCGGTCGATCAGCACCTGCCGCTTGGTCAGGGAGAACGGGCGGATTTCCAGGTGGAGGCGCTTCCCGATCTCCTCGATCACCAGGTTGACGCGCCGGCGCAGAAACCAGCGGACGCTCGGAATCAGCAGGCGGTACACCGCCGCCCACGCGGCGAGAAGGAAGAGGAGCGCGGCGAGCCAGACGGGTAGGGTAATGGTACCGCTCATGGGGTTTTTCGATTGAGTCTACCATGTCCCTTCCCGGCCAGAAACGGCTTGGGTGGGGTTCCCGATATTCCGGGAGACCGGGGAAACCCGTCCTCAGGGAAGGAGGCATCTTGACGCCGGAAGAGGGGGGGCGTCTCGAATCCGCGCCGGAAGGTTTCCTGACCGTTCGCGGGTCGAATCCGGATATCAGGGGAGAAGCAGGACCTTCCCTGTGGTCTGCCGGCCTGCCAGTCTCCGGTGGGCTTCCCCCGCCTCCTCCAATGGAAAGGCTCCTCCGATCCGCACTCCGAGGGTCCCATCGGCGACCCAGCCGAGAACCTGGTCCGCCCGCGAAAGGAGTTCCTGCCGGTCCCGCGTGTAATGTCCCAGGGAAGGCCGGGTGAGAAAGAGGCCTCCCCGGGCATTGAGGACCTGCGGGTCGAAGGAAGGGACGGGGCCGCTCGACTGGCCGTACAGGACCAGGTATCCGCGGGGCGCCAGGCAATTCAAACTTTTCTCGAACGTTGCCTGGCCGACGGAGTCGTAGACCACCTGGACCCCCTGTCCGCCGGTAAGCCGTCTCACCTCGGTTTCGAAATCGTTCTCCGTGTACAGGATGACATCGTCGGCGCCGGCCTCACGGGCCAGCCGGGCTTTCTCCGGTGTGGAGACGGTGCCGAACACCCGTGCCCCGCGCCGCTTGGCCATCTGCACCAGCAACAGGCCGACCCCCCCGGCCGCGGCGTGCACCAAACAGGCATCCCCCGGTTTCAGCGGGTAGGTGTCATGGGAAAGGTAATGGGCGGTCATCCCCTGGAGCATCACGGCGGCCGCCGTTTCCGGGTCGATCCCCTTCGGGACCTTGACGAGCCGCCCGGAAGGGACCACCGCGAATTCCGCGTACGAACCGGATACCCCGGCGTACGCCACATGGTCCCCGACGGCGACTTCCGTTACCCCCGGGCCGGTTTCCTGAACGATTCCCGAGCCCTCGTTGCCCGGGGTAAAGGGCAACGGGACGGAATAGAGCCCCATCCGCTGGTAGATGTCGATGAAGTTCACGCCGACGGCCTGGAGCCGGACGAGCGCTTGTCCCTCTCCCGGACTCGGGGGGGGGATCTCCTCCAGGGTCATTGCCTCGGGGCCTCCGAACCGGAGAACTCGCATCGCTTTCATCCTCACCTCCACGGGAACGGGCCGCTTGGGGTTGTCGGGGTACTGCGGACTCCTCCGCATATTCTACATGGGGAAAGCGGGGTTCAACCGTCACGGGATGCATTATACTGACCCACGGCAATGACCACGGCGATCATGGTTCCGTCCGGTTTCCTGCCGAAGGAGGGCTCGCATGGCAAAAGGATCGTCCTTCGAGGGCGTCTTCCCCATCCTGGTGACTCCGTTCGACGAGCGGGAGGAGATCGATCTCGAATCGTTCGCCCGCGTAGTCCGGTTCATGGCGGAAATCGGCGTGGACGGGGTGACGATCCTCGGTGTATTGGGGGAGTCGAACCGGCTCGGGGACAACGAGCGGGAGCGACTCATCCGCGTGGCCGTATCCGCCGCCGGAGGGAGAATCCCGGTGATCGTCGGAACGAGTCACAGGGGGACGCTCGCGACGCGCCACCTGAGCCAGATGGCGGAGGCGCTCGGCGCGGACGCGGTGATGGTGACCCCGTCGTGGGAACCGGTGCCGGGGGAGGAGAAGGTCTTCGAATATTTCCGGCAGGTGGCCGACGGGATCTCCATCCCGATCGTGGCGCAGGACCACCCCGCCTCCACGGAAGTTCACATGCCGGTTCCCTTGCTGCTCCGGTTGGTGAACGACATCCCGCGGGTGGGGTGCCTCAAGGAGGAGGCTCCCCCCACCCCCGCGAAGATCCGCGCTCTCGTACAGGGCATGACGGGGCGGAAGGTTCCCGTTCTCACGGGACTGGGGGCTCTTTACGGGATCTTCGACCTGGAGCGGGGGAGCAGCGGGTTCATGACCGGTTTTGCCTTCCCGGAGGTCCTGATCGCGATCGTCCGGGAGGTGCGCCGGGGGAGAATGGATGCCGCCTGGGACCTCTACCAGCGCTTTCTCCCCCTGATCGTCTTCGAGCAGCAGCCCGGGGTGTGGATCCGGAAGGAAATCTACCGGATGCGCGGCCTGATCCAGGCCGCCCGCGTCCGCCACCCCGGTGCGGGGGTATCTCCGGCCGCAGCCGACCAGCTGCGCGCACTTCTCGCCCGGATCCTGCCGGGGACGGACATCACCCGGCCTCTTGCGTTTTGATTATACCGTAGGGTCAAGCCGCGCCCGATCTTGCCTGGGTTGCCTTGTCCCATGCGCCTGTCGAAATAAAGTAACACATTAGCTTATAGAATATAACAATTCAAAACAGCTTGTTTATTGTGGGTCGCGAATTTCTCTTCTGGTAGGGTCGCTTCCCAGACATGAAGGGACGATGGGACGCGACGGTTCTCATGCCGGGATATCGGCAGTACAATGATATCCGGGAACCTGCGCAGGGAAGATTCTTGCCCGATGTCATGGGGAGCCGCGTCATCTCCGGGAATATGGAAACATTCGCTTCCGCGAAGATTGAAATCGTGTCGCGCCTCCTGGAGGTGGGGAGAGCCGACACCGTGTACCGCGATCTCTACCTGCAGCGAGCCTTCGACTATTTCTCCCCCCTCTTTCCGGACGAGGAATATCTCCGCCTGAAGTCGGAGAATGCCGAGATCGACCATCTGCTCCGGCAGAACCGCTCCGCCGTGGAGAGCGGAGACTGGCTCCGGGTCGCGCAACTGTCGGACCGCATCCGGGCGCGGAAGGAGGCGGTGGACGAGAAACGCACCCTCCTCTCCCTGGGTTCCGGGATCTACGACCCTTCGGACGTCGTGCTCGATCCCTTCTCCCCCGGCCTGCAAGGTTTCCTCCTCGCTTCGGGACAGACCCCGGAGGAGGTCCGCGGGCGGCTGATCGAGAGCCTTGCCTTGCTGGAAAAGGAAGACGAAGGATGGAAGGATTTCTACGCCGGCAGGCGGGATCATTTCCGGAATCTTCCCTCCCTCTCCGTGGAATCCCGGCAATCCCCCGGGGAGGTCGACCCCTCGAGGATCCGGCGCGAAGCGTTGCAGGCCCTCGAAAAGGGGAACATCGGGCAGGTGGAAGAACTGGCGAAAAAGATGCTCGGACGCGATGCTCCCCATCCCGTCAGGCCATCCTCTTCCGTTTCGGCGCATGCCGCGCGGCGGGATCTCTCCGTTCCGTTCCCGCCGGAGTCCCTCCCGAAGGCCGGGAGTCTGGGGCTCGCTTCCATGACTCTTGCGCCGGCCGTCGAGGTGGGGGAATACTTCGGTCATGTGGCCTGGCAACCGGATTTCCGGGACCAACCCTCCGGCGACGAGGAGTGGATCCACCTCCACGGTTTCCCCGAGCGGAGCAACGTTCCTCCCGACGTAACCCGAAGGCTGAAAGACGTCGTCTATCTTCTCATGCATTGTCCCTTCGTCAATTCCACGGGCGTCCGGTATCTTCCCCTCATGGAAGCCGAAGAGGTGCTGGTGGAGGAATTCCCCGAGGGAAGGGAAGCGGGACCGGAGTCGAAGCTTCTTTCCGCGCTGGGGCTTCCGCGGCGAAACGGCCTGTCCCGCATGGAAATCGAGCTGGCGCTGCTTCGGCGGGGTCCGCAGACGGTGAAGGACGGGATCGGTCTCGATCCGGGCGAGTTCCGTCTTGTGTGCATCCCCCCCGACGTCTATTCCCGGCTCGGCGCGGAGCGGGGATGGGGGAGGCAGGAGCAATGGACCCACTTCGACGGCTACCAGGTGCTCACGGGAGGGCGGATCCGGGCGCTTGTGGGGGGAGACGTCCGGTTCGGCGGGGTCTTCGATCTTTGCAGCATCAGCCGAGTCGACCGGCGGGAGGGCGTGGTCGCCCGCTTTGCCGTGGTGCGGAGAGAGCGACTCGGGTACATTACGAAATGACGATCGGGAAAGGGAAAAGGGCGGGATCGGAGGCGGGGTGCGGGGAGTCGCGGCAAAGGTATTGCTGACCGGTCCCCCGGGATGCGGCAAGACGACCGTGGCAAGAAAGATCGCGGGGATTCTCGGCGGCCGGGCGGCCGGGTTCTTCACGGAGGAGGTTCGCGACGCGATGGGATCCCGAACCGGGTTCCGGGTGGAGTCGATCGACGGGAGGACGGGAGTGCTGTCGGGCAAGCGGGCCGGCCCCGGCCCGCGGATCGGGGCCTACGTCGTTGACGTCCGGTCCTTCGAATCGGTCGCCCTTCCCTCGCTTGCCGGAGAAGCCGGCAAGGTCTTTCTCATCGACGAGATCGGGAAGATGGAGTGCCTCTCGGAGGCGTTCCGGACCCGGGTGCGGGAGATTCTCGACTCGGAGGTCCCCGTCCTGGCTACGATCCCGTTGCACGGCGGCGGCTCCTTCCTCGACGGGATCCGGAACCGGCGGGACGCGAGGATCATCGTCGTGATGCGGGAGAACCGGGACCGTCTTCCCGAGGAAATCGCAAGGATGTTCGGCGGGATCCTTCCATGCCCGTGAGTCCTTTGGCGGGAAAGCCGGCCCGGGCGTCGATGCTGGTGAACGTGCCGCGCCTGGTGGCCGCCTACTACACGGAACACCCCGATCCCACCGTGCGGGACCATCGGGTCTTCTTCGGCACGTCCGGCCATCGCGGGTCCTCTCTTCGTTGCGGGTTCAACGAGGACCATATCCTCGCCGTGAGCCAGGCGATCTGCTTGTACCGCAAACAGCGGAAAATCACGGGCCCCCTGTTCCTTGGGATGGACACCCACGCGCTTTCCGAGCCGGCGTTCGGAACCGCTCTCGAGGTGCTTGCCGCCAACGGCGTCGAGGTGATGATCGACCGCGGCGGGGGGTACACGCCCACGCCCGCGGTTTCCCACGCGATCCTCGTCCACAACCGGAAGAGGGAGACGGGGCTTGCCGACGGAATCGTCATCACCCCGTCGCACAACCCGCCCGAGGACGGCGGCTTCAAGTACAATCCCCCGCACGGAGGTCCCGCGGACACGGACGCAACACGCGGGATCGAGGAGAAAGCGAACGAGCTTCTCGCCGGCGGTCTGCGGGGGGTGGCCAGGATCCCGACCGGAAAGGCCCGCTCCGCCCCGACGACGCATCTTTACGACTATATCGGTTCCTACGTCGGCGAACTGGGTCTTGTCCTGGACATGGAGGCGATTCGCGCGGCATGCCTGCGGCTGGGAGTCGACCCCCTGGGAGGGGCGGGGATTGCCTACTGGGGGCCGATCGCCGAGCGGTACGGGATCGAGGTGACGGTCGTGAACGACGAGGTGGACCCGACCTTCCGGTTCATGACGCTGGACTGGGACGGGAAGATCCGGATGGACTGCTCCTCGCCGTACGCCATGGCGAAGCTCATCGCCCTCAAGGACCGTTTCGACGTCGCGTTCGCCAACGACACCGACCACGACAGGCACGGGATCGTCACTCCCGGCGCCGGCCTCATGAATCCGAACCATTACCTCGCCGCCTCCGTGTCGTACCTGTTTTCCCATCGCCCGGATTGGCCGGAGCGGGCGGCGGTGGGAAAGACGGTCGTAAGCAGCAGCATGATCGATCGGGTGGCCGCCGGCATCGGGCGCCGCCTGGTCGAGGTGCCTGTGGGGTTCAAGTGGTTCGTGGAAGGGCTCCGCGACGGGTCCCTGGGGTTCGGCGGGGAGGAGAGCGCAGGCGCCTCCTTTCTGAGGCGGGACGGGACGGTCTGGACGACGGATAAGGACGGCATCATCATGAATCTTCTCGCGGCGGAGATGATGGCGAGAACGGGCAAGGACCCCGGCGAACTTTACCGCGGTCTTGTCCGCCGGTTCGGAGAGCCGGTCTACGAGCGGATCGATGCGCCCGCCACGGCCGGGCAGAAGGAGATTCTTGCGAGGCTTTCGCCAAGCCAGGTCGATGCCTCCACCCTGGCGGGGGAGAAGATCCGGGAAATCCTCACGAACGCACCGGGGAACGGGAGTCCCATCGGCGGGCTGAAAGTCATGACCGAAAACGGGTGGTTCGCCGCGCGTCCCTCGGGCACGGAGGACGTTTACAAGATATACGCCGAGAGTTTCCTGGGAGCGGACCACCTGCGCCGGATCCAGGAAGAGGCGCAGTCCCTCGTGGCGAAGGTTTTCGCGGGAGGGTGACGGG
>DATEXR010000084.1 GCA_035256765.1 Candidatus Deferrimicrobiaceae bacterium
TGAGCCGGACGCTTTCGCCGGGAAGCTGCTGTAGCGTCGCGTTACTACATTGACAATCGAGTCCGCCTCTGCGCACAGGGCGCTGCGGGGGGTTCCTCGCCGCGGCCTGTGGAGCGAGGGGGAACTTGCGTCGAGCGGAACCGGCAGCGAGCGGGCGCGAGGACGCGAGCGTAGCGGCGAGGAAGCCCCCCGCGAGCCCGTGCGCGGAGGCGGGCTCGATGGTCAATGGATTTGCGAGACGCTGCGCTAGGCGGTACGTGTGACCCCGTTTCGCGGGCAGACCGGGGAAAGACCGCAGCCTCCGCACCGGGGCAGGCGGGCGACGCAGATCCGGCGACCGTGCCAGCCCAGCCGGGTGGCGAACTCCCACCGCTTTTTTTCCGGCACCGCCGAGGCGAGGTCCTCCTCGATCCGGGCCGGGTCCTTCGAACGGGTAAGCCCCAGCCGAAAGGAGACCCGCGCGACGTGCGTGTCCACGGGAAGAGCGTCCGCCTGAAAACAGGCGCCGAGGATGACCGCCGCCGTCTTTCTTCCCACGCCGGGCAGTGCCGTCAACTCTTCCATCGTCTTCGGAACGACTCCCCCGTGGCGGGAGACCAGGGCGGCGGCGATCCCCCTGAGCGCCTTGGCCTTGTTCCGGTAGAAACCCGTGGGGCGGACCGCCTCCTCGATCTCCTCCTGCGAGGCGGCCGCGATCGCCTCCGGGCCGGAATACCGGGCGAACAGCGCCGGGGTGACCTGGTTGACCCGGTCGTCGGTGCATTGGGCGGCCAGCACGGTGGCCATGAGCAGTTCGAAGGGGTTTTCGTACCGGAGGACCACACGGGCGGACGGATAGGCCCGGGCGAGAAAATCCAGCACGAACGGTATGCGGGACGGCCTCCTCCCCGGCGGCATCAGGCCGGGCTCCGGCTGTAGACGACCACCTCGTACCCCTGCACGTCCACCTCGAGCATGACCCCTTCCACCTCGCAGTGGAACATCTTCCCGGGCCCCATGAACTCGTCCTCCGGGCTGAGGGAAAAGGCCTTGTGCTCGGAAAGCCAGTCCAGCATCCCCCGGACCTCCCGGAAGGTCATGTCGAACGAGGTGATGATGTTGTAGACCTTCCCCTTGTGCTCGATGGGGTAGACGTCCATCTCGTCGTCTGCCATGGGGAGCCTTTCCCGCTTTGCGCAATCGTTTTCCTATTATATGCTGTAATCCCGGGAGAAAAATCAGGACAGGACGGGAGAAATCCCTTGCTCCTTCGCGACAACCTGGCGCACAACGCGCGGATCCATCCCCGCCGGACGGCCCTTTCCTCGGGAAGGATCCACATCTCCTATGCGGACCTCCAGGATCGGGTCCGACGGTACGCGTCGGCCCTTGCCGCCCTCGGCGTGGAAAAGGAAGACCGGGTGGCGATCCTGTCGCAGCGCACCCCCTCGTACGTCGAACTGCTGTTTGCCGTTGCCCAGATCGGGGCAGTTCTTGTCCCCCTCAACCACCTGTCCGTCGCGCGGGAACACCGGACCATCCTCCGGGACGCATCCCCCCGGTTCCTCCTCTTCGCCGAAGGGTTCGAGGAAATGGTGGCCGCCCTCCCCCCGGGACTGCCCGACGGGCTCGCAGTTCTCCGGGTCGATCGCGGCGGAGAGGGATATCCCGGCCTGTTGGAGGGTGGGCGCGGGGACACCGCCCTCCCCCTGGACCATGTCGCGGTTTCGGAATCGGACATCGCCCTGCAGATCTACACGAGCGGGACTCTCGGGCGTCCACGCGGCGCGATGCTCTCCCACGAGAACCTCATGGCAGCCTCCGCCTCCGGCGCGCTGGAGCTCGGGCTCTCCCGGAACGACATCTTTCTCTCCTGCACTCCCTTTCCGTTCATGGGGGGGATCGGAAGACTGCTGCGTTTCCTGTACGTCGGCGGGAGGATCGTCATGCAGAACGACTTCGACCCCGAGGAGGTCCTGCGGGCGATCGAGCGGAGCAGGATCACCCATGTCCTTCTCACCCCCACGATGATGGCCCAGATCCTCGACCTCCCCTCCCGGGACAGCTTCAACCTCGCCACGCTTCGCAAAGTTCAGTACGGCGGGCCTTTCATCCCCCTCGACCTGCTCAAGCGCGCGATCCGGTTCTTCGGATGCGACATGGTCCAATCGTACGGCCAGGTCGAGTCCGGCGGGGTTCTTACCTTCCTGCACCCCGAGGACCATTCGTTGGACGAGAGCGCCCCCTATATGCGGAGGCTGATGTCGGTGGGGAAGGAGGCGATCGGCGTCGAGGTCCGCTTGGTGAACGAGGAAGGGTCGGAGGTTCCCCCCGACCATTTGGGCGAGGTGATCGCCCGAGGGAAGAACATCTTCGCGGGATATTCCGGGGATCCCGACTTCTCCGCGGAGGTGCTCCGGAACGGATGGCTGTACACGGGGGATGTGGGGTCCCTCGACGAGGAGGGGTACCTGTACCTCCTCGACCGGAAGCGCGACACGCTCATGGTCGGGGGGATCTCGGTCTACCCCCGCGAGATCGAGAATATCCTCGGGGAGCATCCGGACGTGGCGGAGGCGGCGGTCGTCCCCCGCCCCCACTACGTCCTGGGGGAGATCCCCGTGGCGATCGTTGTGCTCAAGGAAGGCAGACAGGCCGATCCCGACGCCCTTCTCGACCACTGCCGGAGGAACATGGCCCCTTTCAAGGTCCCCCAGGCGATCGAGTTCCTCTCCTCCCTCCCGAGAAACAGCGCGGGAAAGGTGCTGAAGGTGAAACTGAGGGAGCAAATCGTACGGGGGAACGTCACTCCCCGAACACCTCGGCCGTGAAGGAAGAGAGCTCCGCATCCTCCTTCCACGCATCCGGCGGCAGGCCCGCCTTCCGGCACACCTGGGACAGAAACATCTGCCGGTCCCACCCGTGCTCGACGGCCACCTGGGGCAGGAGCAGCCCCCGGTTCGTCCCTTTCCGGATCTGAAGCCCGTGCACGCCTACCGTGACATCCTCCGGCCGGATCGGCGACAAGGGGGTAAGGATGGAGATTTCGATCCGCAGGTCGGCAACCTCCTCCTTCGTCACCCGGGGAAAACGCGGGTCCTCGGTCGCCGCGGCGACCGCGCACTCCCGGACGACGCGGTAGAGCGGGGCGTGGGGCTCCGTGTACCCGATGCAGCCCCGGAGATGACCCCCGCTTCGAAGCGTGACGAACGCCGCCCCGGGGGCGGCGATTTTCGGGTGCGCGGGGGAAGTCTGCGGCATTTTCCCGCCGGAGACGCAGGCGATCGCCGCGTTGCGCGCGATCCGAAGCAGTTCCTCCCGCTCCCCAGGCGTGAAGCAGGCGCCCCGTTCCGCCGTTGTCTCTTCCATGGTTCCCTCTCTTCCTCCCGGGAAAAATCCGACGTCCGGCCTCGCTACCCGGCACGCCGCCCGGTCCGCCCGTCGCTCGAAAACCCGCGGTCAGGTCTCTCCGACGGGCGACGGGTCCTCGGAGGAGAATTCCTCCTCCTGCCATTCTTCGGTGAAAGGATCGTTGCGGACCGGGATCGCATCCCTTCCGGACAGGAAAACGGAAACGATCTCCGGGTCGAACTGCGTCCCCGAGCAGCGGAGGATCTCCGCTGCGGCATCCTCTGCGGGAAGCGCCGCCCGATAGGCCCGGTCCGACGTCATCGCGTCGTAGGCATCGCAGACGGCCATGATGCGCGAATCGAGCGGTATGTCCTTCCCCTTGATCCTTCCCGGGTATCCGAGGCCGTCGAAGCGTTCGTGATGGTGCAGGATCGAGGGGAGCAGTTTCCGGAAGAACGGGATGGGCGAAAGAATCCGGGTCGCCATCTCGGGGTGCCGCAGGACCTCGCCGATCTCTTCGTCGGTGAGCTTGCCCGGCTTGTTCAGAATCGCATCCCGGACGCCGATCTTTCCCAGATCGTGAAGGGAGGCCGCGCGCCGCAGTTCCTTGAGGTGGTCCGGGGACAAGCCCATTTCCTGCCCGATGGCCACCGAGTACCGGGTCACCCGCTGGGAGTGCCCCCGTGTGTAGAAATCCTTGGCCTCGAGAGCCTTGATCAGCGCGTTGATCGCCCGGACGTACATCTTGTTGATGAGTTCGGTCTGGTTCTTGACCCGGTTTTCCAGGTTCACCTGGTGGTCCTGAAGCTGGCGCTCCATCGCCTTCTTGTGAAGAGCGTTCCGTATCGTGATGAAAAGAACGTCGAAGCTGAACGGTTTGAGGATGTAGTCGAACGCGCCGTTTTTCATCGCCGCGACGGCGGTGTCGAGTTCCGCGTAGGCCGTCATGACGATCCGGGCCGTGTCCGGAAACCTTCGGGATGCCTCCTGGAGAAGGGCGATGCCGTCCATTTCGGGCATCCGGATGTCCGTGAGCAGGACGGAATATCCCCCCATCCCGAGCTTGGCCAGCGCCTGCCTGCCGTTCTGCGCCTCATCCACAAAAAACCCTTCGATTTCCATACGTTCTCGGATAACGCCCCGGATGAACTCCTCGTCGTCGACGACGAGAAGCCGGAGATCCCTGCCCCAGAGCCTTTCGGAATCCGCACCGATACCCTGAACAAACTTCATATTTTCCCTTTTCGTCCAGGACCTCCCGAAAGTTGAATACAATATTGTTTTTTCGCAGGATACGCGGTATCAGACGTTGAAGCGCACGTGCATGATGTCCCCGTCCTGGAGGACGTACTCCTTCCCCTCCAGCCGCAATTTACCCTCGGTTTTCGCTTTCGCCATCGAGCCGCAGCGGAAGAAATCCTCGCACGGAATCACCTCGGCCCGGATGAACCCCTTCTCCATGTCGGAATGGATCTTCCCCGATGCATGCAAGGCGATGGTTCCACGGCGGACGTTCCACGCGCGCACCTCGTCCCCGCCGACCGTCATGAAACAGACGAAATCCATGGCCTGAAACGCGCCGCGGACGAGCCGGTCCCACGCCGGACGGGCGATCCCCATCTCCGCGAGAAAAACCTCCTGCTCTTTCGGAGACAGCTGCGAGATCTCCTCCTCGATCCTGGCCGAAAGGCGGATCAGGGAGGCTCCCCGGGAGGACGCGGCCGCAGCGAGCTCCGGGAACGACTCCGCGGAAAGGTCCGCCTCGGCCACGTTCAGGACCAGGAGAATCGGGATCTGGCTCAGGAACCGGAATCCCGCCAGGACGCGGCTCTCCTCTGCGGTGAGGGGAACCTGCCGGAGAGGGATCTCCCTCTCCAGGGATTCCACCGCCTTGTGGAGGATGGTCCATTCGGCGTCCCGCCGGGCCTCCTTCGTCATCCGCTCGATCCTCTTCTGTGCCACCAGGTAATCGGAAACGACGAGATCCGACTCGATCGCCCGGAACTCCTTTACCGGGTTCAGCCCCCCCGCGGGGGGGGGATGAAAATCGTCGGAAAATCCCCGGAGGACGACCGCGAGCACATCCGCTCCTTTGATGCTGGTCACCGCCTCGGGAGAGAGAAGCGCGGTGTCCCCGGGGTCGATCTCCACGAACGTGACCGAGATCGGGGTTACCTTCTTGGGGCGGTAGATGGCGGCCAACCGGTCGAGGCGGTCGTCGAGGACCTTGATCGTGCAGACCCCCGCCGCCCGCGCGGAAACGGGAGATTCCTCGCTTCCGCCTCCCAGCGCCCGGAACAGGGTGCTTTTCCCGACTCCCGCGTTTCCGAAGATTCCGACCCTCACGGTTTCCCGGGCTCCCCGGAAGGAATTCCCGCGAACAGGTCCGTCTCGGGCAGGGCAACCGAGGAAAAGCGCGACTTCGCGAGGACGAATGTTTCCCGGCGGGAGAACTCCCGAAAACCCTCCCGGGAGAGAATCCGGTGGTAGTCCTTCGCCTGGGTCCGGTGAGAATAGAACGCCTCGATCTTCCGGTCCACGTACGCGGAGGTATCGACGATCGTGGTCAGCCTCGCCGCCGGGACTCCCGCCAGCGGTACGCCCCACGCGTCGAATACCTCCTGGGCGATTTCGAACTGGTACAGCTTCCAGGGCGCCCAGGGAGAGACGCCGCTCCCGATCTGATGAGGGAACCGGGACCGATCCGCCGCGGCGTCGAACGCCTCGAGGGCGACGGAGCACATCACCATGTGGTCGGGATGGCGCGAAACGCCCTCCGGGCCGAACCCGATCAGCACATGGGGGCGGGTCCAGCGGATCTGCTCGACGGCTTTTTCCACGATCCTCTCCCGCGGGGTGCTCGCGAGCTGCCCGTCGAGAAAACCGAGGAAGGAGACCTTCCGGATTCCGAGGATCCCTGCCGCGCACTGAAGTTCGGCGGCGCGGACCTCCCCGAGGTGGGCGCGGTCGGTGAATGGGGGGTCCCCGACCATCCCCACCTCGCCCCGGGTCGCCGTGGCAAGGTAGATCTCCGCCCCTTCGTCGGCGTATTTCGCGATCGTCCCCCCCGGACCGAAGGTTTCGTCGTCGGGATGGGCGAGAAGGAGCAGGATCCTTTTCTTCATGTCGTAGTAGCCCTCAACGGCACGATTTTCCCGTTGATTTCCTACCATATCACAAAGGATTCCTCCCTTGCACCCGCCGGGGGGAATCCCTATTCTTGATGGGGTGACCAAGGCGGCGCTCATTCTGGGCGGAGGGGGAATCACGGGGGGCGTCTACGAGCTCGGCGCCCTCTCCGCGCTCGATGATTTCATCGTCCGCGGCAGGAAGTCCGGGGACTTCGACATTTTCGTCGGGATCAGCGCGGGAAGCCTTCTGTCGGCGTTCCTCGCCAACGGAATCTCCGTGCAGGAGATGTGCAGGGGGATCCTCGGGGAGGAGGGGCACCGCCTCCTCCTGCGGAGGGAGGACATCTACGAGATCCGCGTCTCCCCGCTGTTTCGGGCCGCGTGGCGATTTCTTCGGAATGCCGGCCTCGTCGTCCGCTACCTCCGGCGCGAGAATCAGCCGGTGACATTTCTCAACTTCCTCGCCCTGTTCGAGCAGTTCCTTCCGGCCGGTTTTTTTTCGAACGCCAACCTCGAGCGGTACGTCTCGCGCATCCTCTCCGCCCCGGGGAGGACGAACGACTTTACCCGGCTTTCCCGGAAGCTGTTCATCGTCGCCACCGAGATCGACCGGGGGGAACGATGGGTCTTCGGCACCGACGGGTTCTCGGACATCCCCATATCCCGGGCCATCCAGGCCTCCTCCGCCATCCCGGTCTTTTTCGAACCCGTCTGCATCGGGGACCACTTCTTCGTGGACGGAGCGACCGAGAGGGCGGGACATTTCGACATCCCGATCGGGGCGGGTGCCGGCTTCGTCCTGATGATCAATCCCACCGTCCCCGTGTACAACGACCGCACGGTCGTCTGCATCCCCACCATCCTGGGACACTGCGGCTCGATCACCGAGACGGGATTCCCCAACATCGCCGACCAGGCCTTCCGGATCAACACCCGGATCAAGCTCGAGCTGGCGATGGAGGTGTACCGTCGACGCCACCCCGACATCGACCTCCTGCTTATCGAGCCGGCCCCGATGGAGTCCACCCTGTTCCTGTACGGGAGCATGAACTTCTCGGAACGGGTCCAGGTGGTAAACTACGGCTACAACTCCACGGCGTTCTTCTTCCAGGAGAATTTCGAAAACCTGAAGGAACGTTTCGCCAGGCACGACATGGAAGTCTCCCTGGAGCATATCCGGACCGACCGGTTCCTCGAGCTTGCGACCCGCCCGAAAACGCGCAAACGGTTCTCCATGAACATCTACCGGTAGAGAGATCGCAAAGAAGAAGGGCGCCGCGTGGGGCGGCGCCCTTCTTCCTCCGGCAGGTGCGGTCGGCCCCCATCACCTTGTCGGAGGTTCGTCGCGTTCTCGCCTTCCGGACGCACCCTACCAGTTGTACCCGGCTTCCCCGTGCTGGGTCAGATCGAGACCCATCACCTCGTCCTCCTTCGTCACGCGCAAGCCGATGATCTTGTCGAGGGCGATCAGAAGCAGGAGGCTGACCACGAAGGAATACAGGAGGCAGACGCCCGCCGCGAGAGCCTGCAGAGCCAGCAGCTTCGGGTTCCCGTAGAACAGTCCGTTCGCGCCGGCCGCGTTGACCGCCGTCGTGGCGAAGAGACCCGTGGCGAGAGCTCCGAAAGTCCCGCCGACGCAGTGCACCCCCACGACATCGAGGGAGTCGTCGTACCCGATCCTCCCCTTGAGCATCACGGCGCTGTAGCAGAGGGCGCCCGCCCCGAGCCCCAGGACGATCGCCGGAATGGGTGCGACGAATCCGGCCGCCGGGGTGATGGCCACCAGACCCGCCACGCATCCGGATGCGGCGCCGAGGACGGTGGGCTTGCCCCGGTGGACCCACTCGACGAAAACCCAGGACAGGGTCGCGGCGGCGGCCGCCACGTGGGTTGCGACGAAGGCGCTTGTGGACAGTCCTCCCGCCGCCAGCGCGCTCCCGGCGTTGAACCCGAACCAGCCGAACCAGAGAATGGCGGCCCCCAGGACCGTCATCGGCAGGTTGTGGGGCGCCATGTTCTCCGCGCCGAACCCCTTGCGCTTTCCGACCACCAGAGCGGCGGCCAGGGCGCTCACCCCCGACGTGATATGGACGACCGTGCCGCCGGCGAAATCCAGGACTCCCAGGTTGCGGATCCACCCGCCCACGCCCCACACCCAGTGGGCCACGGGGTTGTACACGAGAAGGGACCACAGGAGGGTGAACAGCAGGAAGGTGGAAAATTTGAACCGCTCCGCGAAGGCCCCCGTGATGAGCGCGGGGGTGATCACGGCAAACATCATCTGGTAGACCATGAAGGCCTGGTGAGGGACCGTGGCGACGTAGTCGGGATACGGGTCCAGCCCGACCCCGCGCAAACCGAACCAGGTCAGGTCCCCGATGATTCCGCCCTGGTCGGGGCCGAAGGCCATGCTGTACCCGACCAGGACCCACTCCACGCTGATCAGTCCGATGATGATGAACGACTGCATGATGGTGCCGAGGACGTTCTTTCTGCGCACCATCCCCCCGTAAAACAACGCGAGGCCCGGGGTCATGAGCATCACCAGAGCTGCGGATAAAAGGAGAAAAGCGGTGTCCCCTGCATTCATGGAGAATCCCTCCTCGCAATGATGGGTGCCGACGGAGGATCAGAAAGGCAATCGGCGTGCCAACCCCGTACCGCGAGGATTTCCGGGGAGTTGCATGACCGCAGGGCGTGCCTGGCAAGACAGAATGAGCAATAATTAAACATTTATGCTGGTTTGTAGACATAAAGGGCCGCTCCGTTGCGAATGGACACCTCCCCGATCGGCGGATTCCCCCGGATTCTTCTGGATTCTTCTTGGAAGCGAGGATCGTTTGCGATAGAATTTCCGACCATTGGCCGGCTCCCCTTATCTCCTCTTTCCAAGGAGAACCCGATGACCGAACCCCTCTTCTCCTCCTGCATCCGCGGCGCCCGTTCCATCCTGTCGCTCGCGAGGGAATCCCTTTCGGCCGCCATCGCCCGCAGGGGACCCGACGCCCCCCTGGCATATCCCGGCACCGCATACGAGATCCCCGTGGTCTTCGGGCTGACGGATCTTGCGGTGACCACCCTCCGCGGGGCGGAACCCGCTCTTCTTCTGGCGGAAGGAATGATCCGGGAACGGCCCACCGCGGAAAACGCGCTGGACGCGGGAGCGGCGACGCTTCTTTGCGCGGACGTCCTGGAGGCGCTCCATCACGCGGAGGGGATCCCCTACCCCGCACCGTGCGTCGGCTTCGTCCCGGACTCGGTCCTGCGGAAACTGGGGATCTTCCTGGTGGACGGCTCCGTGCCGGGTGTCGCCGTGCTGGTCGGAAAGGCGTCCGACCCCGCCGTGGCGGCCTCCATGGTCCGGGATTTCCAGGAGGTCGGGCTCCTCGTCTTTCTCGCGGGGGACGTGGTCGGCCAGATGGAGGTTTCCGGAATCAAGATGGGAGAGGATTTCCGGACCTTCCCCCTGGGCCCGCTCCCCGCGGTCGTGCACGCCGTGAACTTCGCGGTCCGGGCGGGCTTGACCTTCGGAGGGCTCGGCCGCGGCCAGGCGGGGCCCATGCTTTCCTACCTCGCGAATCGCGTCAAGGCCTTCGTCTGCGCCCTGGGTCCCCTGGACGATCTTTCCCTGGCCATCGCGGCCGGGGCCATGAAAGCCGGGTTCCCGGTGCTGTCCGACCAGGCCGTCCCCGAGATCCCCGGCGCGCTGCTGGCCCGCGCTCCGGGCGAGGAGATGGTCCGGGCCGGGATCGAGGCGCGAGGGATCAAGGCGAAGATCGTGAAGGTCCCCGTGCCGATCGCCTTCGGCCCTGCCTACGAGGGGGAGAGGATCCGCAAGGCGGACACGCATGTGGAGTTCGGGGGCGGACGCACCACGGCGTACGAGCTCGTGACGAGCGCGCCCCTTTCCGGGGTCCGCGACAGGGAGATCCTGGTCGTGGGCCCCGACATCCCCGACGTGGAAAAGGGCGGAGCGCTCCCTCTGGGGATCGTGGTTACGGTCGCGGGCACCCGGATGCAGAAGGACTTCGAGTCCGTCCTGGAACGGAGGATCCACCGGATCGTCAACTTCGGGGAGGGGACGATGCACGTCGCCCAGCGGGACACCACCTGGATCCGCATCTCCGACGAGGCGGTCGCCAGGGGCTTCCGCCTCGCGGATCTGGGGATGATGATCTACGCCAAGATGCTCTCCGATTTCGAGAACATCGTGGACAGGGTGTCGGTGACGATCCACACCCGGGAGGAGGACGTGCAGGCCGGACTCGCGGGAGCGAGAGCGGTCTACGCCGAACGGGATGCGCGGGCCAGGACGCTGACGGACGATGCCGTCGAAGAGTTCTACTCCTGCACGCTCTGCCAGTCCTTCGCCCCGAACCACGTCTGCATCGTCACGCCGGAGCGGCTCGGCCTGTGCGGAGCCATCAACTGGCTGGACGGGAAAGCCGGGTACGAGATCACCCCGACGGGGCCGAACCAGCCCGTGCCCAAAGGAGACGAGCTCGACGCCGTCAAGGGAGCTTGGGAGGGGGTGAATCACTTCGTCCGCGAGCACTCCCGGAACACCGTCCCGGGATTCAACCTCTACTCCATCATGGAGGCGCCCATGACCTCCTGCGGCTGCTTCGAATGCATCCTTGCCCTCGTGCCCGAGGCCAACGGCTTCATGGTGGTCAACCGCGAGTACGCGGGGGCCGAGACCCCCTGCGGGATGGGGTTCTCCACGCTCGCGGGGTCGGTCGGAGGCGGCGTCCAGACGCCGGGCTTCATGGGCGTCGGAAAGCAATATCTCTTGAGCAGGAAGTTCCTGGCCGCCGAGGGAGGGCTCCCCCGCATCGTCTGGATGACGAGGGAATTGAAGGATCATCTCGGCCCCGGCCTTTCCCAAAGGGCAAAGGAGATCGGGATGCCGGACCTCCTGGCCAAGATCGCCGACGAGTCGATCGCGGTGACTCCGGAACGCCTGAGGGAATTCCTCGAGAAGGTCGGGCACCCCGCCCTTTCCCTGAAACCGCTGGTATGACGGTCACCCTCCCGAAGCAGACCTTTCCGGGCCGGATCGTGGAGGTGACCCTGCCCGCGGGCGAAGGGGGACAGTCCGTTTCCGTGGGGGGGCAGACCACCTTGCCCCTGATGCCCGAGGGGGAACAGCCGAACGCCGCCTCGATCGGAATCGAGGTCCGCACCGGGGACGAGGAACTTCCCCCGTCGCTGGCCCGCGCCCTCAGCGGAAAGGGGACCGACCCTTCCGCCATCGCCAGGAGCCTCGTCCAGGAGTGCGGCGCACAATTTCTTTTCCTGTCGCTCGCGGGGTGCCACCCCGACCTGGGGGGGCACACGGTATCCCGGGGGGCCGGGATCGTCCGCGACGTCCTCCGGGCCGTCCCGTGCCCCGCGATCGTCGGGGGATGCGGCGAGGAGGAGACGGACGCCCTGCTCTTCCCCGCCGTCGCGGAAGCGGCGCCGCGACCGGTCTTCCTCTCGTATGCGGACGAGAAGAACTACCGTCTCGTTGCGGGCGCCGCGCTCGCCTACGGTCACGGGGTCGTCTCCTGGTCGCCGATCGACATCAACATGGCGAAGCAGGCGAACCTGCTGCTTAGGGACATCGGGATGCCGCCCCACCGGGTGTTGATCGACCCGCTGACCGGAGGGCTGGGGTACGGTCTCGAATACACGTATTCGATCATCGAGCGGATCCGGCTGGCGGGGCTTTCGGGAGACGCGGCCCTCGCCCGTCCGATCCTCTGCCACCTCGGAGACTCGTGGAAGGCCCGGGAGGCCATGGACTCCACCGAGGCGTCGTGGG
The DNA here is from genome assembly GCA_035256765.1 of Candidatus Deferrimicrobiaceae bacterium. Lineage (NCBI taxonomy): Bacteria > Candidatus Deferrimicrobiota > Candidatus Deferrimicrobia > Candidatus Deferrimicrobiales > Candidatus Deferrimicrobiaceae > Candidatus Deferrimicrobiaceae bacterium. The sequence goes on from DATEXR010000084.1 coordinate 12,271, forward strand.
GGGACGTGGTCGACCGGGGACGCCGGTGGGAGGAGGCGACCGCGTGGGCGTGCCTCGCCGCGGGGGCCGACCTCCTCGTCTGCCGGCACCCGGACAACGTGAGGACGCTTCGCGGGATCGCGGGAACGCCATGGCGCTGACCGCGCTCGAGATCTACAAACTCCTCCCGAAGACCAACTGCAAGGAGTGCGGGTTCCCCACCTGTCTCGCCTTCGCGATGCAGATCGCGGCGGGCAAGGCCGGGATCGAGCAGTGCCCTCCCGCATCCGACGAAGCCAGGGAGACGCTCGGGGCGGCCGCCGCACCGCCGCTGCCGAAAGTCACGGTGGGGATCGGGGAGCGGGCGGTCATCCTCGGGGACGAGGTGGTCCTGTACCGGCACGAGAAGACCTTCTACCACCCGACCGCCTTCGCGATCTCCATTTCCGACGCCCTGGACGACGACGCTTTCGGGGAGCGGATCCGCCGGATCCGGGCGCTCTCCTTCGAACGGATGGGAGAAACGCTTGCGGTCGACATGGTCGCCGTCCGCTGCGACTCGGGGAATGCCGCCCGTTTCGCCCGGGCGGCGGCGGCCGCGAAGGAGGGCGCGGGACTGCCGCTCCTCCTGTCGGGACCGTGCGAGGCCCTGGCGGCTGCGCTTCCCTCCCTGGGGTCGGATCGCCCCCTTCTCTCCCCCCCTTCCGGGGAGGAGGAGGCGGGCGCCAGGCTTGCCGCGCCTCTCGGGTTGCCCCTTGTCGTCCGCGCGAAGGGGATCGACGGGCTGGAAAGGGCCCTGAACGCCGCGCGCGCCGCGGGCGCGCGCGATCTCGTGGCCGACCCGATGCCGGCATCCCTCCCCGAGGCGTTGGCGATGTCGGTGTACCTCCGGCGGCTTGCGATCCTCGCCCGCGTCCGGGAGGTCGCCTGTCCCACGGCATTCGACCTGGGGAACGGATTCCCCTTCCCCTTCGCCGCAGCGTCTCTCCTCGTGCCGAAATACGGATCCCTCCTGGTGCTGGACTTGGACGACCCCGCCGACCTCTTCCCGCTCCTCACGCTGCGTCAGAATATCTTCACGGACCCGCAGAAGCCCATCCAGGTAGAGGCGGGAATCTACCCGGTCGGGAATGCGACCCCCTCGTCCCCGGTCCTGATCACCACCAATTTTTCGCTCACGTATTTCACGGTCCGGTCCGACATCGAGGCGTCCCGGGTGCCGGCCCGCCTTCTGGTCGCCGACTGCGACGGGATGTCCGTCCTGACCGCCTGGGCCGCCGGCAAGTTCAGCGGAGAAAGCATCGCGAGGATCCTCTCGGAAAGCGGGATCGCCGGCGCGGTTTCCCACCGGACGCTGATCCTCCCGGGAATGGTGGCGCGTCTTTCGGGAAAGATCGAGGAGCTGTCGGGATGGCGGGTCCTCGTGGGCCCGCAGGAATCGTCCGCGCTCCCCACCTACCTGCGGCGGCTGCCGCCCGCCGCCTTCGCCCCCCCCGATGTCTGATCCGGGCACCGGAACCATCCGCTTCCTCCCCCAAGGCGTTTCCGTGCCCGTCGCTACCGGCGAGACGATCCTCTCCCACGCGATCCGGGCCGGCGTGCCGCTTCTCTCCCCGTGCGGCGGGGAAAAACGATGCGGAAAGTGCCGCGTGATCGTCGCCGGCGAGGCCGCAGGCGGGAATGACCCCGGCATCCTCTCCGGGGCGGACCTGCGGGCGGGCGTCCGGCTCGCCTGCCGATGCCGCCCCTCGGGGGGGGAAGACATCACCGTCACCGTGCCCCCCGAGAGCCTCCCCGCAAAGCTGATAGCCTACCTGGAAGGCCGGGACCTGGCCGAAGATGAGCCGTTTCTCCCCCTTCACACGGCAACGGGAGGGAGAAACCCTCTCGGGGTGGCCCTCGACCTCGGAACGAGCACCCTCGCGGGGGCGCTGATCGACCTCGTAGGCGGCAGACTGCTTGCCCGGACCGCCGCCGACAACCCCCAGATGTCCTGCGGGGAGGACCTCATCTCGCGGATCGTCTACGGCGAGGAGAGCGAGGGCGGATTCGCCCTCCTCCGGCAGCTGCTCCTGTCGGGGGTGGAGAAGGTGATCGCCGCCCTTCTCCGGTCGGCGCCCGCCGATGGGGAGATCGTGGACGTGACGGCGGCCGGGAACACGGTCATCACGCACATCCTCTACGGCGTCTCCCCGGCGCCGATCCGCCACCCGCCCTACCAACCGGTTTTCCGGGAGTATCCCGTGAGGACCGGGGAGGAGATCGGTTCCCTGGCCGCCTCTTCCGCCCCGTGGCGCCTTTTCCCATCCCTTGGGGGGTTCGTCGGCGGCGACATCGTGGCGGATGTCCTCGCCTCCGGAATGCACCGGGAGGAGACCGTCTCCCTCCTCTTCGACGTGGGGACGAACGGCGAGGTGGCTCTGGGAAACAACGAATTCCTGATGGCGTGCTCCTCCTCGGCCGGCCCGGCCTTCGAAGGGGGGGAGGTCGCATGCGGGATGCGCGCCTACCCCGGCGCGATCGAATCCGTGCGGATCGATCCGGATACCCTCGCCGCGGAGTGGACCGTCATCGGGGGAGGCAAGCCCCTTGGGATTTGCGGCTCGGGGATCCTCGACCTGTGCGCGGAGATGTTCCGCGCCGGCCTGATCGACCGCGCCGGGCAGTTCGTCCCCCGGACGGGCGCACCGTTCGCCGAGACGGCAAGGGGGAGAGCGTACCTCGTGGCGAGCGCGCAGCAAAGCGCCACCGGCTCCGCCATCTGCTTCGCCGCCCCGGACATCAAGAGCGTCCTGAGGACGAAGGCCGCTCTCTGCGCGGCGGCCGACTCCCTGCTCGCGGCCGTCGGTCTCCCGCGCAACGCCGTGGAGCGGGTGTACATCGCAGGGGGGTTCGGCAATTTCCTCGACCTCCGGTCGGCCCTGTCTCTCGGGGTGTTCCCCCCCTTCCCCATGGAAAGGTACGTCCCGCTCGGCAACGCTTCCCTGGCGGGCGCCATCGGGGCGATCCGGAGCAGGAGGCGCTGGAAGGAGGCGCTTGCGCTCGCGGCGGCGGCGACCTACCACGATCTTTCGTCCGATGCCGGATTCATGGAGGCCTTTCAGCGCGCCCTGTTCATTCCCCACACCGATGAGGAGAGCTACCGGACGGTTCTCTCCCCGGGGGGGGGACGATGATGGATCTTCCGGGATCCTTCCTCCCCACGGGCGTAGGCAGCCTGCCGCACGAGGACCCCGACCGGGCGGTTCGCGTCGTTCTGTCCGGGTGTCCCGCCGTACCGTACTGGCCCCAGCTCCCCCGGAGGACGTTCCTCGAGAACATGTACGTCCAGTTCGCCGCCGGGCTGCCGGCCTCGAACCTCTCGGGGGAGAAGCTCCTCGTGGAGTGCGGCGATGCGATGATGGCCGAGGCGGAAGAGTTCTACGCCCGCTACCTCTCGGGGGAACTGGCCCCCTTCGCCGTCCCGGCGGACCGGGCTGCCGGCCTCGATCGGCTCCTCGCGCTTTCGGGCGGAGCCTACCCGGCTGTGAAGGGGCAGATCACCGGACCCGTTTCCTTCGGCCTCATGGTCACCGACCGCGGGAAGCGCCCACTCTATTACGACCCCATGGGCAGGGATATCCTCGTGAAACACCTCCTCCGGGTCGCCCAGTGGCAGGTCGGGCAGCTTGCGCGGCTCTCCCCGAACGTCATCCTCGTCGTCGACGAGCCGTATCTCGCTTCCCTCGGATCGGCGATTCTCTCCCTGTCCCGGGAAGAGGTGGTGGCTTCCCTGGACGAAATCTTCGAGGGCCTGCCCGACATTCTCTGCGGGATCCACTGCTGCGCGAACACGGACTGGGGCCTGGTGCTGTCGACGAAGGTCCGGTATCTCTCCTTCGACGCCTTCGAGTACTCCGATTCCCTGCTGCTCTACCCGGGGGAGGTGGCGGAATTTCTCGGGCGGGGAGGGAAGCTCGCCTTCGGGATCGTCCCGACGTCCCGGGAGGGGATCGGCCGGGAGACCCCGGAAACCCTGGCGGTGCGGATGGACGCGATCCTGCGGAAATTCTCGGAGCGCGGGATTCCGGAGGAGAAGGTGGGAAAGTCGGCGCTCATTACGCCTGCCTGCGGGCTGGGCACGGTCCCGGAGGGGGACGCGGAGCGCGCCATCGGGCTCGCCGCCGGCCTGGCGGGCCTCTTGCGCGATCGGTACGGGGGGTCGCCGCCGTGACCACGCTGATCGCCGTCGCGGGGAAAGGAGGGGTCGGGAAGACCACGTTCGCGGCGCTTCTCGTGCGCGCCCTCGTGGGGGCGAAAGCCCGCCCGGTCCTTGCGGTCGACGCGGACCCCAACGCGAACCTTCACCTCCTGCTCGGCTTCCCCCTCCCGCAGCCGCTGGGCACGCTCCGGGAAGATCTCCTGGCCGGGGAGAGCGGAAACCGATCCAAGGGGGAGATGCTCGAGGCGATGGTCCAGCGACGGGTCGCCGAGGGCGACGACGTCGACCTCGTCACGATGGGGCGGGGCGAGGGGCCCGGCTGCTATTGCTACGTCAACAGCCTGCTCCGTCAGTCCCTCTCCCGCCTCGCGGGGAACTACCGCGCGGTCGTCGTGGACAACGAAGCGGGAATGGAGCACCTGTCCCGGAGAAACCTGCGCACGATCGACCACCTGATCCTCGTCGCGGACCCGTCCCCGCGAGGGATGGGGGCGGCTCGCGCGATCGGGGACCTGGCCGTCCAGCTGGGGCTCCCCGTGGGAAAAACATGGCTCATGCGCAACCACCCGTTCGGGGGGCGGGAAGACGCAGGAACGCCGCGGGGAGAGATCCCCCTCCTGGCCGAGATGCCGTTCGACCCTTCGCTGCCGGCATGGGAGGAGGCGGGGAACTCCTTCCTCGGGATCCCTAGCACCTCCCCCGCGGTCGCAGCCGTCGAATCCGCCGTGAGGACGATGCTCCGGGGGGAGTTGGAGTGAGGATTCTCGTGTCCGTACAGGGGAAGTACGGGGAGCGGATCGCCTCCAACCTCCGGGAGAACGGGCCCGCCGGATGGGAGGTGGAGGTTCTCCCTCTGCCGGCGCGCCTCCCGGCGGTGATCGACGACCCTTCCGAATTTCTCCCCTCCCCGATGCCGCGGGCGGACCTGCTCGTCTCGCTCCACGAATCCCCCGGGGCGGCGGATCTCATCCCGGACATCGCGCAGGGGTGCGGGGCCAGGGCGGTGCTGGCGGCCGTGGACGACCAGACGGCGTGCCCACCGGGGCTGGTGAACCAGATCCGGAAGCGGCTTGACCGGATGGGGGTCGCGGTTTCGTTCCCTCGTCCCCTCTGCAGTTTCGAAGGAGGCCCCCACGAGCTGCTCGAGGCATTCGCCGAGCGGTTCGGTCACCCGATCCTGTCGATCAGGCGCGACGGCGACCGGGTGCTTTCCGTGGAGGTGCTGCGGGACGCCCCGTGCGGTTCTGCCCGGTTCGTCGCGTCGGTCCTTCCCGGCGCCCGGGTCCAGGAGGCGGGGGACACGGGTGCGTTGCGGCACCACCATCACCCGTGTCTCGCCTCGATGGAGATCGTACCCGACCTGAACGACACCCTCATGCACTTGTCCGGGTACATCGTCCGAGCGGCGATCCGGGCCGGGCTGAAGGAAAAGGAGCAACCCCCTTGCGCGACGGGGATTCCGGAAACGGATCCGCCCCGCCGGCATCGATAGGGATATGGAAAACGGCCCGAAAGTCACCTCGAACCAGCTGATCGCCGAGATGCACCGGACCGTGGACCGGCTCGCCGAGGACGGTGCGGACCGCGGGGACATCAAGATCCTTGCCCGGGCCCTGCGGGAGCTTCGGCACTCCTTCCGCGTCCTGTCGGAACACAAAGGCGTGCGCAAGGTCACGGTCTTCGGCTCCGCCCGCTCCCTTCCCGAGTCCCCTTCCTACCGCCAGGCGGTGGCGTTCGGCAGGGAGATGGCCGGGAAAGGATGGATGGTCATCACGGGGGGGGGCGAGGGGATCATGGAAGCCGCCCACGTCGGCGCGGGCCAGGACCTGGCGATGGGGATCAACATCCTCCTTCCCTTCGAGCACGGCCCCAACCGGATCATCGCAAGCGACCCCAAGCTCATCCACGTGAAATATTTCTTTACCCGCAAGCTCCTTTTCGTCAAGGAGTCCCAGGGGGTGGCGCTCTTTCCCGGGGGGTTCGGCACGCTCGACGAGGCATTCGAGGTCCTGACCCTTCTGCAGACCGGGAAGGGCATGCTGTTCCCGATCGTTCTTCTGGACGAGCCCGGGGGCAACTATTGGCGCATCTGGAGGGAATTCGTGGAAGGACATCTGCTCCGCCGGGGGCTGATATCCCCCGAGGACCTCTCCCTCTTCCGGGTCACGGATACCGTGGAGGAAGCCGTAGAGGAAATCCTCGGCTTCTACCGGAATTACCACAGCATGCGTTACGTCGGAAAGGAGCTGGTGATCCGGATTTCCCGTCCGCTTCCCCGGCATGCCCAATCCCGGGTTCGGCGGGACTTCTCCGACCTTCTCGCCGCGGGATCATTCCGGACGGGGTCCAGCCTGCCGGATGAGGAAAACGAGCCGCACCTGGCGGCACTTCCGAGACTCATCTTCCGGTTCAACCGGAAACATTTCGGGAGGCTTCGCATGCTCATCGACTTCCTCAACCGCGAAGTCGACTGACGGGGGAGACCGGGGGCCGCCTTCCGGAGGTGGTCACGAAGGCGGTTCGTCCAGGACATCCCGGACGACGCGTGTCAGCGTATCGGCGCGGTACGGTTTGGCGAGAAACGCGGAAGCCCCGGGAAAGGAAATCAGGCTCCCCGCCTCATCGGCCCGATAGCCGCTGGACAGCACGACCTTCGCCCGGTTGTCGATCTCCCGGATCCGCCCCAGAACCTCCATCCCCGACATATGGGGCATCGTCAGGTCCAGAAGGACAAGGTCGATCGAATCCTTCCCGGCGCAGTACATGTCGATCGCCTGCTTGCCATCCCCGGCGGTCAGCACCCGGTATCCATGCATCGAAAGGATCTGCATCCCGAGATCCCGGATCATCTCCTCGTCGTCCACGAACAGGATCGTCTCCTTCCCCTCGAGCGGGCGTTTCGTTTCCGGAGGGGGCGCCGTCTCCTCCGGGTGATCCTTCGAACGGGGGAAGTAGCAACGGAAGGTGGTCCCGGTTCCCGGCTCGCTGTCGAGCGTGATCCATCCCTCGTGCTGCTTGACGATCCCGTACACGGTGGAAAGCCCGAGCCCCGTCCCGCGCCCGAGCCCCTTGGTCGTGAAGAAAGGCTCGAAGACCCGTCGCTGCGTCGCCACGTCCATCCCGGCGCCGTTGTCGGCGATCGAGAGGACGATGTATTCCCCCTTGCGCGCATACGGGTAGACCCGGCAATACTCCTCCCCGATCACGACGTTCTCGGCGCGCACCCAAATCGACTTCCCCTCCGCTTCCCGCCCCCCCCCCTTCCCGTCCTCCAGTTGCTCCATGATCGCGTCCCGGGCGTTGATGCACAGGTTCATCAGCACCTGGTGCACCTGGCTGGAATCCGCCTGGGCGAGCCAGAGATCGTCGGCTGCGGATACCGACACGCGGATCCGTCTGTCGATCGTCTGGGAGGAGAGTTGGACCACCTCGTGCACCACCCGATTCACGTCCATCGCCCGCCGTTCGATCGGAGTGCGACGGGAAAATTCCAGCAACTGCCGGATCAGGCGAGCCGCCCTTTCCGACGCCTGGATCGAATCCTCGATCGATTTGACCGCCGCCGAGCTCGGCGGGACGATCTCCCGGGCGAGGTCGAGATTTCCCAGGATCCCGGTCAGGATGTTGTTGAAATCGTGTGCGATCCCTCCCGCCAGGGTACCCACCGCTTCCATTTTCTGCATGGTGACGATCGACAGTTCGAACCGGCGCCTCTCCGTGACGTCGGTCCCCGCCGCGATGATCGACCGCACCGTCCCGCCCGGGCCCGGGATCGTCGCATAGTTCCAAACCACCACCCGCTCTTCCCCCGATTTCGTCCGAATCGGGGTTTCCGGCGACGGCAGGATCTGTCCGTCCTGGATCCGCTCGAAGGTGCGCTCGTGGAAATCGCGGGCCGACTCCGACAGGAGGAAATCGGTCATTTTCCGCCCGATCGCCTCGGCCGCCGGGTAGCCGGTCACCTCCTCGCACTGGCGGTTGAACAGGAGGATCTTCCCGTCGGGACCGAGCTGGAGCACCATCATGCCGGCGACATCGAGAACCTTGGCGGAGAAATCGCGCTCCTTCCGGAGTTCCTCGAGGGTTTGCATCCGGAGGGTGACGTCGCGGAAGATGAGCATGCCGAGCGGTCCGGTCATCGCCCGCTCCCATTCCTCGGTCCGGCCCGACCGCGGGATCCAGGACGCCGCGATCTCTCCCTCGAACAGCGAATCGTCCTTCTGCCGCATTTCGGTGATCACGACATCTTCCCGGTCGCCCCCTTCGGGCTGGAACAGGTGGGAAGGAACCGGAAGGTGTCCCGTCCCGGGGAACAGCACGGCGGGATTCTTCCCCACCAGTTCCTCCGGGGAGGAATACCCGAGCATCCGGACCGCCGCAGGGTTGACCCGCACGATCGCCCCGCCGCGGACGAGAACCACTCCGTCCCGCTGCAACTGGAAAAGCTCTCCGTACGATTTTTTCGCGCAGACGAAAAGCTCGTGACGCCTGGCGCTGAACACGGCGGTCCCCACACGACACGCCATCGCCGCGATCGCCCCCGTCTCCAGGCTGTCGAAGGCGTTCTTCCGCCCGCTGCCGATGGAGAGCACCAGGGGGGACGATTTTTTCACATCGATCCGGACGGAGGCGAAGCTTAGGATCCCGTGTTTCGCGGCGGCACTCCTCCAGGGCGCGGTTCCCGGATCGTCGGGTACGCAATTCACCACGCACGCCTCCCCGGAGCGGACAGCCACCCCGGGGGGGCAGTCCCCTTCCGGGGTTTGATCCCAGCGAAGCGGGACCTCCGACAGGAACCCCTGTCCCTCTCCCGCGCTTTTCCCCCGGCTCACCGAACCGTCGGGCTCCGCGGTCCCGATCCATACCAGACGATACCCGTTCCCCTGCGCGAGCCCGTCGCACACCACGGACAGGATCTTCTCCTCGTCGAGCACGCCGATCAACGCCCGGTCCACATCCACGATCTGATGGAACCGGCTCTCCAGCCTCTCTTTGAGGAGGTACCACCGCTCCGTGAGGGCGAATCCGATCCCCAGCAGAAAGGAAACGGCGAACTCGATCACCTGGACCGCGAAGTCGAAGGATGCAGGGTCGGGGTCTTGCGCATACAGGCGGAGAGAGTCGATCCGCATCCCCCCCACGATGAGGAGTGCGCCGGATACGAGAAGCCATGGCGCTCCCAGACGGCGGCGGAAAACGAACCGGATCGACAGGAACGCCGCGAGAAACTGAAACGCCACGGAACAGACAAGCAATGCGGCCAAACCGCTTCCTCCCGTAAGGAACGGCCCCGTCATTTCCCCGGCCGTTTCCCTATCCTCTTCGGCAGGATTCCGGAAAAAATTTGGCTGTTTTTCGCCCCGATGCGAACGCCTTCCCTCGCCGAAGAATCCGGAACGGAAGGACGGCGCCGCGATTCCCGCCGCCCGTTTGCGCGTCTCCCGCGAAACCTTTATGCTGGGAACCGCACCGAAAAACCACAGGAACGAACTTGCGCGCGAGGGGGGAGCCATGGGACAGATCGTACACACGTCGCGGATCGTCATCACGAGGGAGAAAGGGCCTACCCGAAAGGCGTTGATCGAGGGGTTCGCCGAGCCGGTCTATTACGGCGTCCACGGGGGGATCAAGAACTTCTACAAGGTGGATCCCGAAAAGGAGCATGCCGCCACCCTCGACCACATCGTCGGGGCGGTCGGCGGCTGAATGATGGGGACACTGGCCACGGTGCTGGCCGGAAGGAAGATCCCCACGTACGGCGACAGGTTCCGGGCGGATGTCGAAGGGGACATCGAGGACGTGGGAGGGATATTGAAGATCACCAGGATCCGGGTCCGATACACCATGAAAGTCCCCCCGGGGAAAACGGAGGAGGCCAGGCAGGCGCTCGGCGAATACCTCGTGAAATGCCCCGGGGCGATGAGCGTTCAGGGGGCCATCGAGCTTATCGATTCGGCCGAAATCACGGAACTGGAAGCGTAACGGTTCGGCCAGGAGAGGTGGATGAAAGCCGCCGTCTGCGAAGCTTTTGGGAAACCGCTCGCCATCAAGGACGTGCCGGAGCCGTCCGTCGGCCCGGATGAGGTCCTGATCCGGATGAAAGGGTGCGGTGTGTGCCACAGCGACCTGCACCTGGTGGACGGGGACTGGGCCGACTGGGGAACCCCTCTCCCGATCATTCCCGGCCACGAGGTCACCGGGGTGGTCGAAAAAGCGGGGGAGCAGGTGGCCGGCCTGAAGCCGGGCGACCGCGTGGGGGTCCCGTGGATGCAGTACGCCTGCGGACGGTGCCCCGCCTGCCGGTCCGGCGCCGAGATGCTTTGCCCGGCCCAGAAGAGCACGGGGGTGACCGTGCACGGAGGGTACGCGGAGTGGGTCAAGGCGCCCGCCGCCTTCACCCACCGGATCCCGGAGGGGCTGGATCTCGTGGACGCGGCGCCGCTCCTGTGCGCCGGGATCACGGTCTTCTCGCCGCTGCGCAGGGCGGGGAACCTGGCCGGGAAAACGGTTGCGGTCGCGGGGATCGGCGGGCTGGGCCATCTCGGGGTCCGGATGGCGTCCGCGATGGGGGCCCATGTCGTCGCAATCACCCGCGGGGAGGAAAAAAAGGGGATGGCGCAGGAACTCGGCGCCCACGAGGTGATCGACTCCGCGAAGGAGAAGGCGGGCAGACAGCTCGCCCGCATGGGGGGAGCCGACCTGATCCTGATCACCGGCATCTCGGCGCGACTATTCGAGGAGTGCATCCCGGGCCTGGGGCCGAACGGCACCCTCGTGGTGGTGGCGGCCATCGCGGAACCCGCCAAGGTCATCCCCGCCGCCCTCCTCATGGGACAGAAGCGGATCGCGGGATCCCTCATCGGAACCCGCGACGACATGGACGCGATGCTCACGTTCGCGGCCGATCACGGAATCGCCCCGATCGTGGAACGGCACCCGCTATCGACGGTCAACGACGTCCTGGAGAGGATGCGCCAGGGGAAGATCCGTCTACGGGCCGTCCTCACCCCCTGATCGCCGTCGCCGGAACAGGGGTAGGCGACGATCCACGCCATTCATGTTGCGAACCGGGGAAGTGCCCTACCAGGCGATCATCTTCCTGTCGCGGAAGAACCCGCCCGTCGGACC
>DATEXR010000085.1 GCA_035256765.1 Candidatus Deferrimicrobiaceae bacterium
CGACGACCAGAAGGCTCATTCCCTGGCTCCTTTCCCGGAGGACATATGGTCCTATCCTACTACCACGCGGGGGGGCCTTGGCAATACACCCCCGCGCCGGGGCGCCATGATCGGCTTCCGCATCCTCGGAGGGGGGTCGCTTGACGAAGTCGCTCGACTTGCGATGAACCCGCAAGTCTGCGCTTGACCTTCCTCCCGGAGAGCTCCGCTCGGACCCCCCGTCCTTCGGCTGCTCCGCCGATGGCGCCCCGGGATAGGAGACGCCACGGGAAGGCGCCACATGGCTTGTTTGCTGGGCGTCCGGGGACCCTCAGGCGATGCGGGGGGTTCCCCGGAGCGGCGTGTGGAGCGAGGAAGGAGTATCCCCGCAAAGCGGGGTTCGTTCAGGCGAGCGAAACCGCAGCGAGCGGGCGCAAGGTCGCGAGCGTAGTGAAGGGGAAGCCCCCCGCGAGCCAGGGTCCCCGGTGACCGGCGCTCCCCCATCCCCCTTGTCGGCCGCAGCTGCGCCGGCAGCGGAGGCGGAGGATGCGGAAGCCGATCATGGCGCCCCGGCGCGGGGGTGTATTGCCAAGGCCCCCCCGCGTGGTAGTAGGATAGGACCATATGTCCTCCGGGAAAGGAGCCAGGGAATGAGCCTTCTGGTCGTCGGCTCGATGGCCTTCGACAGCATCCGGTCTCCCTTCGGGGAGGTCGAGAAGGTGGTGGGGGGCTCCGCCACCTACTTCTCGCTGGCGGCCAGCTACCTCGCCCCCGTGCGGCTGGTGTCCGTCGTGGGGACGGACTTTCCCCGGGAGATGATCGAAACGCTCGCGTCCCGGCGGATCGACGTGAGGGGCCTTAAGATCAGCGAGGGGAAGACGTTCCACTGGAAGGGCTTCTACGAGTACGACCTCAACACGGCCCATACCGTGACGACCGAGCTCAACGTCTTCCGGGACTTCGCCCCGGTCCTCCCGGAGGAGTACCGCGACACCCCCTACGTTTTCCTCGGCAACATCGCCCCCGCCCTCCAGAGGGACATCCTGCGCCAGGTCCGGCGTCCGAAACTGGTCGCGCTGGACACGATGAACTACTGGATCGAAAACAGCCCCGGGCTGCTGCGCGAGGTCATCGGGAGCGTGGACATCCTGATGGTGAACGAGGGGGAGATCCGGATGCTGACCGGGGAGTACAACCTGGTCAAGGCGGCCCGGAAGGCGATGGAGTGGGGCCCGAGCCGGGTGGTGATCAAGCGCGGCGAATACGGCGTTCTTCAGCTTTCGGACGGAACGATGTTCGCCGCCCCGGCGTACCCTCTCGAGACGATCTTCGACCCCACGGGCGCCGGCGACAGCTTCGCGGGCGGGTTCATGGGGTATCTGGCCAGCTGCGGCGGCAAGGAGCTCACCGAGATGGACTTCCGGCTCGCGACCATGTACGGGAGCGCGATCGCCTCCTTCACCGTGGAGGCGTTCAGCACCGAGAAGCTGCAAAACCTCACGCCGGAGGATATCTCGGACCGCCTCGGCTCCTTCCTCGCGCTCACCGAATTCCGGGTCTGATCGACCGCCTCCCGATTCTCGATCAGGGATTACCTCGGCGTCGCATCGGGAAGACCGCCATCCACGGGGATCGTCGCTCCCGTTGTCGGTGTCTGGCGGGTGGCGAAGTAGAGAACCGCCCTTGCCACGTGCGTGGCCGTTATCTTCGCTCTGAGAAGGTTGCGGTTGCGATAATATTCCTCGAGGCCCTTCTCGTCCAAGCCTCGTGCACGCATGCGGCCCGGGCCGACTTCGGTCCACAATCCGGATTTGCGGGTCCCATGGGTGAAGACCGCGTCGGGGGATACCATGTTGACGCGGACCCCGATCTCGGCGAGTTCCAGGCTGGCGATCCGGCCGAGCTGGTGCGCGGCTGCCTTGGTCGCACTGTACGCGCCGAACGTTGCACCGGGCGCAAACACGTTCTTGGTGGAGATCAACACGATATCCCCTCCGGTATTCTGGTTCCTGAAATGCCGTGCGGCCTCGGCCAGGACGTGGAGCGTTCCGTCGATGTTCACCCGTGTGAGCTTTCGAAAGGCCTTCGTGTCCATATCGGCAAGTGAGGAAACGTGCGCAACGCCCGCATTGACCACGATCAGGTCGATGCCTCCCCACTCGTGAATGACCCGGCCGAATCCCGCGGCCACGGACTGGGTTTTCGTGACATCGAGCGGGACACCGAAGATCCTGGATTCGTACGTCTGCCTCAACTCGTTCACCAGTTCGGTCAGGGGATTCCCCGGCAAATCCGTTGCGGCGACGTGACAGCCCTTTTCCAGGAGCCCCTGGCAGATTCCCGCGCCGATTGCCCCTGCGGCGCCCGTGATCAACGCCACGGACCGATGCAAGGGAAGCTCATTTTCGGCAAGCTTTGCATGCTGCAGGCTGTTGTATTCCATGTCGAAGAGATGATCCTCGCTCAGGCCCTTGTATGGGCCGACAGCCGCGGTCTTCGTTTTTACGGCCAATGTCTGTGCGGTGATATCCCGGACGATTCCGGCTTCCGCGACATCGCTCCCCGCGCATACGGCGCCGAGTCCGGGCATGAGAATGACACGAGGCATGGCGTCGAATCGCTCGAGCCCGGGGAAAAGTCTCGAAGCATGCCGCTTGAAATAGGCATCGTACTGCCTCGCGTAGTCGGCGATCGCGTTCGAGATCCTCTCCCGAATTTTCTGATGGTCGTCGTAGGGAGGGTTATCGATCCAAAGCGGCAGTGCCTTCGTTCGAATCAGATGGTCGGAGGTCAGGGGGGGGGAGATCGCAATCTCCTTTCCCCGATTCGAATCGACCAGATCGAGCACGTCATCGTTGATCAACGGCTGCAGGACGAACCGCCGGTACGGCGAATCGGCATCGTCCGTGGGGACGGCCAGCAGTCCTCGTAGCAGCGGGGCGATGTTCCGATACCGTTCACGGGCCGTTGCGATGGAAGTTGCCTTCCCGGATTTGGTACGTTTCCTTGATTTCCTTGCCAGGTATTCCCCCGCCCGTGTCACCAGTTCGACGGTTTTTTTGTACGACGAGAAGGCGTCGTCATCCCAGGTGACCAGTCCGTGTTTCATCAGGACCATGCCCATGCAATCAGGAGAATCGTCGAAAGCGGCTGCGGCGGCTTTTGCCAGGGAGAACCCCGGTTTGGCATAGTCGAGCACGATGACATCGCCGCCGAGCGCATCCCGGATGACTTCGTGTCCATCGCGCTGATTGGTGAGAGCCAAGATTGCGTCCGCATGGGTGTGATCGATGTATTTCGCGGAAAGAAAAGCGTGCATCAACGACTCGATGGAGGGTCTTTTTCCCCCGGCTTCCAGAAGGTGTGTGTGCAGTTCCTTCACCATGGTGTCGTCCGGCAGCGCCGGTAGCATTCGCAACCGTCGCAGGTATTCGAGGTCGAGCCCAACATGCCCATCCGGTTCGATGTTTGCCAAATCATATCCCGATGCTTTGACGAAGAGAGCGGGGAGGGGTTGACCCAGGACGTTGGTATAGGTTGTCTTGACCGAGGTGTTCCCTCCCCCGTGGAGCACGAGTTCTTTTTCCTCCCCGATCAGCCTGCTGGTGTATGTCCGGAGGGCCAAATCTCTTCCCCACCGCTTCTCATGGCGGGCGATAAACTCGGACGCTTTTTCTTGCCGCCATTTATTTTTCATGAGAGTTCACGCTGGGTTCGCGAAGGCGACGCATCCTATTTCTTACCGCTCTTCAGGGCCTGATAAACGTCGTACGCCTCATGGGGTTTCATCTTCTCGTGAACCACCTTTCGTACCGCCTGGATCATCGCGGCAGGGGCTTCGGATTGAAAGATGTTTCGACCCATATCGACACCCGCGGCTCCCTGCTGCACGGCGTCGTACGCCATCTTCAAGGCATCCGGCTCCGGCAGCTTTTTTCCGCCGGCGATCACAATCGGCACGGGGCAGGATGCCGTGACGGTGTCGAATCCTTCCGCGACAAAGTAGGTCTTGACATACGCAGCTCCCAGCTCCGCGCATATCCTCGCGGCCAAGCGCATATACTTTGCGTCCCGAACCATGTCTTTCCCGACCGCCGTTACCCCCAGGACCGGGATGCCGTGCCGGTTGCCGATATCCACCAGTCTGGTCATGTTGTGCACCGATTGGGTTTCGTGCTCCCCACCGATGAAGACCTGAACCGCCATCGCGGCGACGTTCAATCGAACGGCGTCTTCGACATCAACAGCGATTTCCTCATTCGAAAGTTCCTTGAGAATGCTCGGCCCACCGCTGGATCTCAGAACGATTCCTTTCGTGAACGTCGGTGGAATGGTCGAGCGCAATATGCCACGGGTGCACATCAAGGTATCGGCATAAGGGAGGAGGGGGACAATCGTGAGGTCCACGCGTTCCAGGCCTGCGGTCGGCCCAAGGAAATAGCCGTGGTCAATGGCGAGCATCACCGTCCGCCCCGTTTCGGGTCGGAATATGTTCGACAGCCGGTTCTTGAACCCCCAGTCAAGCGAGTTGGAACCCCGCAGCGTGTACGGCTCGCTTGCCATGGGTACGTCCACGAAATAATTTTGGGTATCTGAAATACCGTCCTTGTCCGCCATCGTCGATCCCCTTTCTTAACTCAATCAATGGCTTAGATTATCACCGGTGGTAGGGCATCTCAACCTAGTGCACCGTCTCGCAAATACCTTGGCATTCGAGCGCCGCTGCATCCGCTCCAGCTTCGTTGCGCTCCTTCACCATACTCAACGGTATGCCTCAGTCGCGCGCCTTGCTGGCGCGGCGCATCAACGCTCTCGGTGCGTCAAGCTATTTACGAGACGGTACACTTGGGCGAATCCGATGTTGCGCATAGGGGGCTATTTTACCAACCCGGAATCCGTCCGCACGGGGAAAGGAGGATAACGATTTTGAAAACAAAAATACAATAA
>DATEXR010000086.1 GCA_035256765.1 Candidatus Deferrimicrobiaceae bacterium
GCGTAGGCGCGCCGCGACCTCCCCCGGCAGGATCGCCCCGAGGGAATTCCCCACTTTGCGAACCTTTACCTTGCGCATGAACGCCTCCGCCCGATGTAATAACTTATGTTACAACTTCCCGTCGGGCATGTCGAGCGGGAAGGAGGTCGCTCGGCAAGGGATCCGGGGGGGTCTCCTGAGGAGGCTGCAAACTTGAGCTTAGCGGTCTAGGGCGACAGTCGCTGCCGGGGGTTGGCTGCCGCCGATCGAAAACCAATCAGTCGGCTGCTCCAGGCCGATATCGCGATAGAATGTTTCCTTGAAATCCATTTCGATTTCCTTTCGAGGAGGTTGGCAATGAACATCCGTTTGAGCGGCAACCGGGCGGACGACCTGTCCTTCCACGGGATACGGAAGGTCGAGGCCGTGTGGTGGAACCTTTCCGTCTCCGCCCTCGTCGAGCATTCCGTGAAGCGGCGCGAAGGTCATCTGGCGGCGACCGGGCCGCTCGTCGTGCGGACCGGGGAGTACACGGGCCGCTCCCCCAACGACCGCTTCTTCGTCCGGGAGAAGGAAAGCGAGGGTGCGATCTGCTGGGGGAATATCAACCGCCCCTTCGACGCCGACAAGTACGAGTCGCTCCGGGCGCGGCTCTTCGCCTACCTCGAGGGAAGGGAGCTCTTCGTCCAGGAGTGCCACGTAGGGGCCGACAAAGACCACCAGCTTCCGATTCGGATCATCACCGAGATGGCCTGGCACAGCCTCTTTGCCCGGAACATGTTCCTTCCGGTGACGGACGGGGAGGCGCTCCTGCGGCACGTCCCCGAGTTCACGGTCATCAGCGCCCCCGGGTTTCATTCCCGCCCCGAGATGGACGGGACCCGCAGCGAGGTCTTCATCCTGATCCACTTCGGCCGCAAGGAGGTGCTGATCGGCGGCAGCCTGTACGCGGGCGAGATCAAGAAGTCGATCTTCACCGTGATGAACTACCTGCTTCCGCAGCATGGCGTCCTTCCGATGCACTGCGCCGCCAGCTATGGGCGCGACGACCGCGACGTGGCGGTCCTCTTCGGCCTCTCGGGCACGGGGAAGACCACCCTCTCCGCCGACCCGGAGAGAACGCTGGTGGGAGACGACGAGCACGGCTGGAGCCGGCGAGGCGTCTTCAACTTCGAGGGGGGCTGCTACGCCAAGGTGATCAGGCTCTCCCCCGAAATGGAGCCCGAGATCCACCGGACGACCGGAATGTTCGGGACGATCCTCGAGAACGTGGGGATGGACACCATGTCGCGCCGGATCGACCTGGACGACGCGACCCTGACGGAGAACACACGCGCATCCTACCCGCTTTCCTCCATTCCCCGGGTCTCCCCCAGCGGCGCGGTCGGCCACCCGAGGCACATCGTGATGCTGACGGCGGACGCCTTCGGAGTGCTGCCCCCGATTTCGGCGATGACGAAGGACCAGGCGATGTACCACTTCCTCTCGGGCTACACGGCCAAGGTGGCGGGAACCGAGCGGGGAGTCGTGGAGCCGCAGGCGACCTTCAGCGCCTGTTTCGGCGCCCCCTTCATGGCGCTTCCCCCCTCGGTCTACGCAAAGCTCCTCGGGGAGAAGGTCGCAGCTCACCAGGTCAAGGTCTGGCTGCTCAATACGGGATGGACCGGCGGTCCGTACGGCACGGGGCGCCGGATGAGCATCGACCACACCCGGACGATGCTCCGCGCCGCGCTCGCCGGGAAGCTGGACAACGTCGAGATGCGGGAAGACCCGGTGTTCAGGCTGGGCATACCGGTAAGCTGCCCGGACGTGCCGCCTGAAATCCTCGACCCGCGTTCGACCTGGAAAGACCGCGCCGCCTACGACGAGTCGGCGAGGAAGCTGGCCGGGATGTTCGACGAGAACTTCGGCCAGTACGCCGGGGATGTGGAGCCGCAGGTCCGGGCCGCGGGAGTCCGCAGGCAGGGGTGATGGCTGTACGCTGAAGGTCGTCCGGGCCCGTCCGAAAACGACGGGGTACCGCACAATCGATGGCCGTTCGCCGCGCAGCGGACGACTGGCCCCTTCACCTCTTTTTCCTGGCCGGCGCCTTCCCCTTCTTTTTAAGCGCCGCGGCCTCCCTCGCCCAGGAGGCCAACTCCTCGTCGTCTTCGACGATCTCCTCCGGCACCTCGTAGTACGACTTCAGGACCTGCTTCTCGCTCGGGGCGAAGGGGCCCATCCCACGGTTCCGGTACTTCTCCCGCGTTGTCTCATTCGTCTTGAAGTAGAGGCGCCCGTCGTGGAGGATGCCGAAGAAGTCCTCCCCCAGGGAGAGGCCGTAGCCGCCAAACATGGACCGGCAGCTTACGTCCTCCAGGGAGCGCAACTGGTCGAGCACGAAGTCCCGATAAGAATTTACTTTTCTTTTTGGGCACATAACAGAAAAAACCTCAACGAATAGTTCCGTGTTCTCTCGCATCAGGATTGATCGGTCCGGTTTCCATCGACTCCCCCCTTCTCCTCCAGGTATTTCTTGAGGAGTTCGATCGTGGCGGGCCAGGCCTTCTCGGAGGCGGCCCGGTTCGCCCCGTCGCGGCCGTCCTGGGCGCGCAGGAACCCATGCCCCGCCCCCGGGTACGTGTGCGTGACGTATGTCTTCCCCAGCTCCTTCATCTTCGCTTCCGCGGGACCCACCGTCGCGTTCACCCGGGCGTCGTCGCCGCCGTAGAGGCCGAGCACGGGCGCGCGTACCCCCTTCAGTGCTTCCGACCCGGGGGAGGTGCCGTAATAGACCACCGCAGCGCCCAGGTCGGGTCGCACCGTCGCGTAGTGGAAGCTCTGGCCGCCGCCCCAGCAGAAACCGATCGTGGCGAACTTGTCCGTTGCGGCCGGCAGGCCCCTGCCGTATCGGCTCACGGCGTCCAGCGCGGCTACGACGTCCGGCTCCTTCAAATCGCGTACCGCCTTGACGACATCGTCGCGGCTTGCGAACTTGTCGGTCCCCCCGCGGCCCGGGCCCATTCCGGAGAGCAGGTCCGGCGCGATGACGAGGAAGCCGTCCGCGGCCAGCCGGTCCGCGACCGCCCGGACCCAGTCGGTGAGCCCGTACACTTCGTGGATGACGATCACGACGGGGGCTTTGTCCTTGCGCTCGGGGTAGGCGACGAAAGCGGACACCTTCCCTTCTCTTCCGGGGACAGCGATGTCGACCCACTCGTGGTGGCGCGGGGAGGTTTCCAGGGCGGCCTTGGCCCCGGCCTCGCCCGGCGGGATCGCCCCGGTGCCATGTCCGGCAGCGACCCCTGTCAGCGGGGTGACGAGAAATGCGAGCAAAACCGACATGATCGAGAATCGTTTGCGCATGGGTCTGCCTTTTTCCCCATTGGATGATCCAGCGGCCGGTTTCGACTCGCCCGATCCACATCAAACGTCCAAGGAGGCGGCTGCGGCCGGTTTTCCGCGCCCCGCGGTATGGTATATTGATCGCACTCGAACGCTCCCTCCTTCGGGGGAAAACCGGGAACGGATACCGTGCGGGGAAGGTCGCCGTTGCGGGAAAAAGCGAGCCACATCCTCGAATTCTTCCGGACCGGCATCTGGATGGTCCCGGAAAAGGGCCTTTCGCGGACAAATGCGTTCGCCGTCAGGACCCTCAAGATCTTCCTCCTGTCGGTGCGCAGATTCCGGGAGAAGCAATGCCCGGTGAAGGCCTCCGCGCTGACCTTCTACTCCATGCTCTCCGTCGTTCCGATCGTCGCGATGTTCTTCGGCATCGCCAAGGGGTTCGGCTTCGAAAAGAAACTCCAGGCCCAGCTCATGGCGAAGTTCTCCGAACACGAGGACGTGCTGCTCAGGGTGTTCGAATTCTCCAACTCGCTCCTGCAAAAGACCAAGGTGGGGGTCGTCGCGGGGATCGGGGTCGTCTTCCTGTTCTGGTCCGTCATCTCGGTGCTGGGATACATCGAGTACTCGTTCAACGACATCTGGAACGTCAAGAAGGGGCGCACGTTCGCCCGGAAATGCAGCGATTACCTCTCCGTCATGCTGGTGTGTCCGGTCATCTTCCTCCTTGCCAGCAGCCTCACGGTGACGATGGTGAGCCAGGTGAAATTCGTCGCGGCAAGGCTGGGACTACTCGGCGTTCCCCCGGGCCCGATCCTGCTGCTGCTGGACGTCCTGCCCTTCGTCCTCATCTGGGTGCTCTTCACCTTCCTCTACATTTTCATGCCGAACACGAAAGTCCGCCTCCGGTCCGGCCTGATCGCCGGCGTGGTAGCCGGCACCGTCTACCAGGCGACCCAGTGGCTCTACGTCGTCTTCCAGGTCGGGATGGCGAAGAACAACGCGATCTACGGGAGTTTCGCCGCACTGCCCCTCTTCCTCATCTGGATGCAGGTCAGCTGGTTGATCGTCCTGCTGGGGGCGGTGATCTCCTTCGCCGTCCAGAACGCGGATACCCTCGTCTTCCCCGTCGACGCGGCGAAGGTGAGCCCCGAGAAGCGCAGGCTTCTTTCCCTGATGATCGCCCGCCTCGTGATCCGGAATTTCGCCGCGGGGGAAAAGGCGCTGACCGCCCCCGAAATCGCCGCACGCCTGGAAATGCCGTCTCCCCTGATGCGCCGGATCCTTACGGATTTCGCGGCCAGCGGGCTCTTCTCGGTCACGCGTGTGGAGGAGTACGAGGAGCCGGCGTACCAGCCCGCCTTCGATATCCACCGGATCACCGTGAAAACCGTCCTGGACGCCCTGGACCGGTGCGGCTCCGTGGAGCTGGCGTTTCCGGCCACCGAGGACTATCAGGGCCTATCGGAGACCCTGGCGGCCTTCGAATCCGCAATGGAAGAATCCCCCGCCAACAAACCCCTGATCGACCTCTGAATCGCCGGGGTCCGGACGGTCCGCCGGTGCCGATGGGAGGAATTTCTTAAACCCTTGGGTCTATCGCAGACCGAGCTCGCCGAGAAACTCGGGGTTTCCTATCCGCGCGTACGGGTTTAGCCTTTGGCGGCCTCCCACATCGTGTCCCAGTACAGCAACTCGAACCCTTGCAGCATGCGGGCCGCACGCCGGATGCGCACGGGATCCGCCCCTTGTTGCAGCCCCTCCTCCACCACGGCCAGGCCCTGCTCCTCGAATCCGGGCGGTGCGCTGGCAAACAGATCGAAGAAGGCGACGTCCTGCCCGGAGAGACCGTAGCCCGCCTGGAGCGCCCGGCTGATCCGCCCGCAGTTCTCGCCCCAGGCCGTGAGGTTCACCAGGAAGGCCCCCACGAATTCCGCGGCCGTCCCGTAAGTGGCGAGCCAGTTCACGTACGCGCTGTAGGCGAACGCGCCGGGGAGCGGCTCTGCCGCATGCAGCTGTTCCGGCGACAGGCCCAACGCCTGCCCGAAGTCCCCCAAGGCCGTAAGAGCCGCGCGCTCCCCTTGCAGCATTCCGCTAAGAAAGTCCCGCGCGCGCTGCGACTCCGCCCGGGACACGATCAGCGCCACGCTGCGGAGGTCGCTCTCGATGATGTGACACTGCTGGCCCGCAAACAGCGCCAGCTTCCCCTTCTCCACCCCCCGCGCCTCCAGGGCCCCCAGGTACGGGTGGCGGCGAATCCGCTTTTCGGTGGATGCGATGGCCTTGCGCGCATCGTCCAGGAGCTGTCGTGCCCGATGAGCCATAGCCTGCCCTCCTCCCTCATTTCCCGGTGATTTTCGGGATCGCCGGCAAAAACGGTTCCCCGGGGCGCCAGCCGACGGGGCACAGCTCAATACAAAAGGGACGGAGCCTTCCGGCTCCATCCCCGTTTCGCGCCGAAATTTCCCTTCTTCCTTCCCCTCCTAAGTAAGCCCCTTAACAATCTTGTCCATCTCCTGAGCGGAGAAGGCTCTGAGGGTCTCGGTCTTGACATTTCCCATCATACCCAGCCCCAGCGTCAGGCGGCTGATGGTTTCATCGTCAGGTGCCTCCGCTACCACAATGACGTCATAGCGCCCCATGGTCCAATGGACCTCCCTGACCTTGACATTCACCTTCGCTGCCAGCTCCTGGAAGTCTTTGGCTCGTTTGGTCGACTCCTTCACTTTTCGGATCCCCTGTTCCGTCCATTTCATCAGACCGATATAGGTAGGCATCGTCCTCCCCCTTTCGGCGCTTCTCATGCGCCGTCGAGTCGGTGTTTACCACGCCCTACGACCGTTGAATTCTAGTATCGTTCCCGATGGGGAAGGGTGTCAAAGCATCTTACGCTCCTTCCTTAGGAACGAAGGTGATATCGGTTTTTCCTTCCCGCCCCTTGATACCGATCCCGGATATACCGATCCATGTTCGTGTTCGAAAATAGAGCATTGCCCGCGATCCCAATTCCAAGCCGGATCAGATTCGGACGGGCGAGATAGAAATTCTCCAAATCCGTTTTACCGAGTTCGACCGACCTGCCTGCGGAGGAAAAATCCTCGGCCCGGCACGGCGAGACGAGGGGAAGAAGCAGCAGGATGAGTCCCGACGGGGTCCGGGAACGTGCGCCAACTTTTCCTCCTGCTCCCCCGCGATTGCTATTTGCTCCTGAGGGGGAACTTCAGAAGCCCCACCTCATCAAATTTGTAAGAACCATTCCATTTCTCATAGGCAACCCAACCGACGGACATAGGAAGGATGATGATATGGCAGGGAAAACAGAACGGAAAGGCTTCGGCAAGCCCGATGAGGTGCGGGATTTCCCCAAGGGCAAATTGGAGTTGATAACGATCGGCGGAGCGACCATCGGCCGTGCCACGCTGGAACCGGGGTGGCGTTGGTCCAAGTCCGTCCAGCCGATCGCAAAAACAAAGAGCTGCGAAGCCCCCCACTTCCAGTATCACGTGGCGGGAACCCTGAAAGTCGTGATGGATGACGGAACGGAGCTCGTGTGCAAGCCGGGCGACGTGTCGCTCCTGCCGTCCGGACATGATGCCTGGGTGGTCGGAAACGAGAATGTCGTGATCGTTGACTTCCAGGGGATGGTGGATTACGCAAAGAAGGCCGGCTGATTCGGGGCGGTGAACCACTGGAATTGCTGCGGGTCCGCTGGAGGCGGGGGTCCAACCCCGCCTCCCATTTCATTTAGCGAAACTTCTTTTTCACCCCGGAAAAGGCCGTTGTTTGCACGGGGGGTGCTGTCCGTTGGGACTCCCTCCATCCCTTTCCTCGCCGAAGAGCACCCACCAGCAGTATGAGTAGAGGTATGAGTGATTACCGAAAATCGAGTAGGCGGGGGGTCTTACGGCCCCCCACCTCTCACACCACCGTACGTGCCGTTCGGCATACGGCGGTTCATGCAAGACTCGCAAGGCGTTGATGTTCTGCCAGAAGGCTCATGAGTCCCTGCTGGTAGAGCCACTTGGCGGGCACCGCAGCGTTGATATGCGACGCTCCGGCGTTCCACCACGGGCCTCGTCCGTTCATCCCCGAGGTCCAGGCTCGTACCCTTTCGATCCCTCGCTGAATCATCCTCTTGGCTCTGGTCCCTGGCCGTTTCCACTGCCGCCATAGAACTGCGCGGAGTTTTCTTCGTATCCATTGGTCCATCTCCTCCTCCTTGCCCAGATCGTCCAGCAGGATGTTGGAGAGCAACGGAGACAGAGGGCCGCCCTGAGGGGTCCCTTCTTCGCGGGCCGGCGCGATTCCTTCGACCATCGCACCGGCGGTGAGGTACCGCCGGATCAGCCGAAGGAGACGCTTGTCTCCGATCCGTCTGGCCACCCGTGCCATCAGCACGTCGTGGTTCACGCGATCGAAGAACTTCTCCAGATCCATATCCACCACGAAGCGATAGCCCGCTTCCACGTGGGCTTGGGCCGCCACGATCGCGTCGTGGCACCCTCGCCCCGGACGGAAGCCGTAACTGCTCACGCTGAAGTGGGGATCGAAGACGGGGGTTAGCACCTGCAGGATCGCCTGTTGAATCAACCGGTCCAGAACCGTCGGGATGCCCAGCAGGCGTGTCCCCTTCCCGTCCGGCTTCGGGATCTCTACCCGTCGGATCGGGGAGGGAACGTACGTCTCGCCGAGCAACTCCTCCCGGATGCGCGGCCAGTGCTCCTTCAGGTACGGCGTCAGGGCCTCGACCGTCATCCCGTCGACTCCCGGCGCTCCCCTGTTGGACCGGACACGCTTGAGGGCTTCCATCAGGTTCTCACGGCGCAGCACCTCCTCCAGAAGACCTTCCGCCTTCGGTCGGGGTTCTTCCGTTCCCACCGCGGACGCTTGACGCTCCCTGCCCGGACCCTCGCGGGTTCCGCCCGCTGCCTTCCGGGAGTCCTTTGGCTT
>DATEXR010000087.1 GCA_035256765.1 Candidatus Deferrimicrobiaceae bacterium
TACAGGGAGAGAAGCACAAGGACGAGCGTTCCGACCCCGCCCCCCACCATGCCGCGGGAAACCCGGATCCCCCGTCGGTCCTCGACGTTGTCGCTCCTGCGTCCGTCTCCCCAGCGCATGCCGCCCCTCCTTCCCCGCTCCTTTGCCTGCCGGCCCGCCCCACACGAAGATGCCACCGAACCACCCGGCGATGCAACCTAAGAACAGGGACGTTCCTAAGAACTTTTCCTCCCCTGTGGCGGGCGCTAAGACCGGCTCCCGCTCCCTCGGAGGGGGCCCGCTCGCTTCGTCCCTCGCCGCAACCTTTCTTCTGGGGCTGCGGATGCAACCTTCGCTGGTCAGCTCCGCTCGGGACCCCCTCCTGCGTCCGCTCCGCCGCCTGCGCGCCCTGCGGCGGACGCCATCAGAGATGTCCGCGGTGAATGGCGTCGAGCGGAAGGGCAGCGAGCGGTCGCAGGTCGCGAGTGAAGCGGAGAGGAACCCTCCCGCGAGCACCTGGCACCGGGAGGGGAAATGCCTCCGGGCATCGGCCCGATAGGAGACCGTCATTGCGAGACGCAGCACCTAGCTGGGGATGCCAGCGGGCCTTTCGCAGTGGATGTAGTTCTCGGCGATGAGATGGAGCGGCTTCCTGGCGACGTGGAAGCTTTCGTGGAGGAGCCCGAAGACTTCGGACAACTCCCGGTCTTGCGCCTCCGGATGAAGGGAGGCCAGCCGGTAGAATTTCCTCCCCTCCTCCTCGTACTCTTCCATGGTCCTTCCCGTCCGCCCCGCAAACCGGGGCCTCGGTTCGCCGGAAAGCGGGTAGCGGGAGGAGGCGCGGACGTATTCGGGGAAGATCCCGAGGAGAAACAGGCAGATGTCGGCGATCCTCCGGTAGAAATGGAACCGGTACTCCTCGCCCGCCGACTCCATGCACCGGATCAGGGAATCCAGATCCGCGTCGTGGAAGCGGATCTTCTTCCACACCCTCTCCCCGACCCGGTAGGAAAAGGAAAAGCTTTCCACTTTCGTGAACGAGGAGAGCATGTCGGCAAGGTAATACAGGACGGGGGTCCGCGAGAGGAGGTCGAACACCTTCCCGGCGTCGAAGACGACGACCTTGTGGGTCCCCCCGCGCTCGAGGGTGTGGCTGGCTGCCCCTAGCTCCTTGCGGACCTTCCGGAGCAGGATCTCGAAATAGAGCCGGGGGGAGATCTTGAGAAACGCTTCCTTGTCCGAGATCACCCTGCGGATGGTTTTTTCGTCGTCGATGAAGGCATTCCGGAAATCGTCGTCCGCCTCGAGGATCTGCTTCAGCCGGGCCCGGTCGCTTGACTCGGGGGCCGCGGTCGACACGAGGAACTCCAGGTCGGCGACGGTCAGTCCCGTATGGCTGCGACCGATCTCCTCCATGCGACCCCCTTCGGTCCTGCGTCAGCTAACGTCTTCGAGCGCCGCCCCGTGCCAGGGGAATCCCCTCCAGCAGAGGCCAAAGCCCCCAGCACACGGGAAACAAGAGGGTAAGAAACACGCTCACGATCGTGCAGGCTCCCATCTTTGCTCCTTCCCGACCGCGCCCGGCGTCCCGGGAGTTCCCCGGTTTTATCCCGCGCCCAGTCCCTCTTCCTCCGTTCTCTTCCTTCCGTTCCTATCGGAAATTGAACGCGACGGGTTCAGGGAATATTCATCCCCCGCGAAAGCAGGGCTGCCATTGTGAAAAAAAAGACGGAGCCCGAAGACCCCGTCCTTTCCCATTCTGGCTCCGGAATCGCTACTTTTTCCATTCGGTGCCGGCCTTCGAACCTTCCCGTCGTATCCGACAACTTTCCCAGGTTTCCCGTCACAAGGAGAATGGGAGCCCCTCCAGGGGGAAAACACCGGTACGGGAAGCCGATGCCGAATGAAGAGCATCTTACGTGAAATAAACGAGAATTTTCCCGTCACCTGTCAGCCGCAGGAAAAACCCCGGGAAGCAGGACCGGACATGGGGACGGACAAACAGGGGCATCACGACCCGGACCGCCGGAAAGGAAACATTCTTGCGCGGTAAAAATCGGGCAAACGCGAGGAATATCGTTATCGGCATCGCCATCCTGTCGGCAAGCATCGCGATCTACTTCCTCTGGAAGGAGCGTGTTTTCGACAATTTCACGCCGAACGGGATCGAATCGTTCCTGTCCCGTTTCGGCAATCTCGCGCCCCTGGTCTATATCGTCCTCCTGGCCGTAGCCATCGTCATCAGCCAGATCCCGAATGTCCCGTTGGCAATTGCCGCTGGGATGTTGTTTGGAACGTTTTGGGGTGGCCTGTACAGCCTCGTCGGGGGAATGCTGGGAGCGATGGCCTGTTTTGCGATCGCCAGGTCTCTCGGGATCACCTTCCTCCGGAAGATTTTCGGGCAGGTCCCTTGTTTTTCCGAGCGTTGCAAAGATAATCACCTTGCGCTGCTCATCTTCCTTTCCCGGCTGATTCCTTTCTTTTCGTTCGACTTGGTAAGTTATTGTGCGGGGCTTACCAATATCAAGGTAAAGACCTTTTTTGTTGCGACTTTTTTCGGGTTGATCCCGATGACCTTCTTATTTACCCATATGGGAGGATTGCTCATGGTCCATTCGTATGTGCCTCTTCTGCTGAACGGCGTCATTCTGATTGTTTTTCTGATCGCCCCATTGCTTATCAGGAAATTCAACCTGTTTGGATTGAATGAATACATCACGTTCCAATAATCGATCCGGGTGATGCGATCGAAGCCGGATCGTCTTATAACCTTCGTTAGGAAAAGGAGGAATCGTACCCATGGAATGGTTCCAATACGATACCCGCAGATTCTTCCTCTTCGGCATCCGGCTCTTTTTCGGACTTTGGTTGCTCTACGTCGGCCTTTCGAAATGGATCTTCATGGGACCTGGCATGTTTGTCGGCTATATTACCGCCGAGTTCGACAAGACCTGGGCGCCGCACACATTGAATTTCCTGCTCGCCTGGCTGATCATGATCGCCGAGCCGGGTTTGGCCGTACTGATTCTCTCCGGCAGGAAACCGCGCATGGTGTGGACGCTGACATCCCTGCTCATGTTTCTCCTCGCCATCGGCCAAACCATCCTGATGAAACCCGATGTCGTCGCCAATTGGCAGTACCTGGTACTGGTCCTGCTGTGCGCCGCTTTGAGCGATCCGGATCCCCTTGGGGGAGATCGCGCGGACCGAGGGGCAGGTGGACCTTGACCCGGCGGGCAATTGACCGCTTCTTCAAGGGCTTCGAGGGCGGAAGGCGGAACGGTGCAACGGGAAGGTACGGAATCTACGGATCCTGTTGGAGGACCGGAGGATGATGAACGGGGATGGGAGGCCAGGCGGAAGCGGCTGGAGATGCCGTCGGTATTGTGCGCAGTGAGGCAAGAAAAATCCGGACACCCCTTACGGAATGCCCGGATTTAGAATCCGAAGAGGTCGTCACCCCGGCCGACATCACCCGCCGCGGGGGTATCACGCGCGCCCGGGTGACCCAGGTCATGGGCATGCTGCGACTCCCCTCGGAGATCCAGGAAAAAATTCTGTCCATGCCCGACATTGTCCGCCGTCCCTCAATTTCAGAGCGGATGCTTCGACCAATCGCTGCAATGGGTGATAGCGGCGATCAGCCCCTGGGTTTCGGAAGCTCCCGAGAGGCGACCTTCCGTCAGGCGTCAGTTTTTGGGCACTTCGGAAAGCGGGATCCCCAACGCGTCCGCCACCCCCTTGCCGTACGCCGGATCGGCCTTCAGGCAGTTGCCGATGTGGCGGACCTTGATCTCCTTGGGAGCGTCGCCCATGGCCCGTGCAGTGTTTGCGAAAAGCACCTTCTGCTGCGCGGCGCTCATCAGCCGGAAAAGCCGGCCGGGCTGGGAGTAATAATCGCCGTCCTCGCGATGATCCCAGTGGTCGGCAGCCCCTTCCAGGCGGAGAGGCGGTTCGGCAAAATCCGGCTGCTGTTGCCACTCGCCGTAACTGTTCGGTTCGTAGCCAAGCGTGCTGCCATGATTGCCGTCCACCCGCATGGCGCCGTCGCGATGGTAGCTGTGGAACGGGCAGCGGGACGCATTGACCGGGATCAGGTGGTGATTCACGCCGAGCCGGTAGCGCTGGGCATCGCCGTAGGAAAAGAGCCTCCCCTGCAGCATCTTGTCGGGGGAAAAGCCGATGCCGGGCACGATGTTGGCCGGATTGAAGGCGGCCTGTTCCACGTCGGCAAAATAGTTTTCCGGGTTGCGGTTCAACTCGAGGACGCCCACCTCCTTCAGGGGATAATCCTTGTGGAACCAGACCTTGGTGAGGTCGAAGGGGTGGTAGGGGCACTTCACCGCGTCCTTCTCCGGCATCACCTGGATGGACATCTTCCAGCGTGGGAAGTCTTTCTTCTCGATGCTATTGTACAGGTCCTTCTGGTGGCTCTCCCGGTCCTTGGCGATGATCGCCTCGGCCTCGGCGTCGGTCAGGTTCTTGATGCCCTGCTGGGTGTGCAGGTGAAACTTGACCCAGAAGCGCTCGTTCTTGGCGTTGATCAGGCTGAAGGTGTGGCTGCCGAAGCCGTGCATGTGGCGGTAGGAGTACGGAATCCCGCGCTCGCTCATGGTGATCGTGATCTGGTGCAGCGCCTCGGGCAGCGAGGTCCAGAAGTCCCAGTTGTTGCGGGCGCTGCGCAGGTTGGTACGAGGGTCCCGCTTGACCGCGTGGTTCAGGTCAGGGAACTTGAGGGGATCGCGCAGGAAGAATACGGGCGTGTTATTGCCCACCAGATCCCAGTTTCCCTCCTCGGTGTAGAACTTCATCGCAAATCCCCGGATGTCCCGCTCGGCGTCGGCGGCGCCGCGCTCGCCGGCCACGGTGGAGAAGCGCACGAAGAGGTCGGTCTTCTTGCCGACCTTCGAGAAGATCTTGGCCTTGGTGTACTTGCTGATGTCGTGGGTGACCGTAAAGGTGCCGAAGGCGCCCGAGCCCTTGGCGTGCATGCGGCGCTCGGGGATCACCTCCCGATCGAAGTGGGCGAGTTTCTCCAGGTACCAGACGTCTTGCAGCAGCGCCGGCCCGCGGGGACCTGCGGTCATGATGTTCTGGTTGTCGACGACGGGGGCTCCCGCGTTGGTGGTAAGCTTCTTCTTCTGGCTCATCGTTCTCCTCCCGGTTTGGACGGTTTTCGACGGGGTCGCCTTGCTGCCGGGGTCGTCCCGGAGGCGGTCTCCTTCGCACAGCCTGCGCAGTACCCCCGGACCTCGACGTGCGTCGTCAGGACGCTTCCGTATTTCTTCACGGACGCGGGGATCGTGAGCGCGTTGAGTTCCGCGTTTTCGAAATCTTTCGCCAGCCCGCACCGCAAGCAGACGTAATGGTGGTGGTGCTCGAGGTTGGGGTCGAAGCGGACGCTTTCCCGGTGCGGGCCAAGGGTGGTGACCAACCCGAGGCCGTCGAGGAGCCACAGCGTCCGATACACGGTGTCGATCGACACCGTCGGAACCCGCGCCCGGACCCCCCGGAAGACGGTTTCCGCATCGGGATGCTCCGTGCTCCCGGCGATCTCGCGG
>DATEXR010000088.1 GCA_035256765.1 Candidatus Deferrimicrobiaceae bacterium
GGGGGAGGGGAGGGTCGCCGCTACCAGAGGTTCGCGCAGGCGGGGACGGCGGCGCGGTCCAGAAGCGAGATCGCTTCCATGGAGCAGGCGGCGCGGCAGATGCCGCAGCCGTAGCAGCGTCTATTATCGACCACCGACTTCTCCTCCGCGGCGCTGTAGGCGATCGCGCCGAACGGGCAGACCTTCATGCACTCCCGACAGCCGGTGCATTTGTCCGGGTCCGCCTTCGCCACGTACTCGGCCCGGAACATCACGGGGAAGTCGTGGGTCACGGTGCACTTCATGGCCATGCAGTCCGACCGGTCGCAGTTGCAGAAACCGCCGATGAAGGGCGTGCGGAAGGTCCAGACGGTGTGGCAGAGCCCCTCGTGCTCGTGCTCGCGCAGCGCCTGGAGGGCTTCCTCCTTCGACAGGGTCTCGAATCCCAGGGTGTCGGGACCTTTCAGGAAGCTCTTTTCCAGACCATCGATGATCTGAAGCAACTTCCCGCCTCCGGGAGAGATGCTCACCCCGTAGCAGTACCGTTTTTCCTTGCCCAGGTTGACCTTGCGGCACACGCAGGGCAGGCGGACGATGGAGTTGACGAACCCGAGGATCCGCTCCAGGTCCTCGATCGGCACCACCTGGCCGTAGTGGATCCGCTTTTGCCGATTCGAGACGACCCAACCCACGGCCCGCCGGACGAAGGCGGGCGCATGGTCCAACTTCTCGACCTTCTCCATGTCCTCCCGGAGCCGCTCGGGCTCGGATACGAACTCCTCGATGAACCTCCTCCTCCGGAGGTCGCTCAGGAGGTCCTCGGAGTAGTTCTCGGCTCTCAGGTACCACTTCTTCCCCTCGCCGTGCTTGTGGCAGAACTCGCACATGGTTCGCCTCCCTTTCGCTCTCCCTGCCTCCCGCCCAGGCGTCTTCCCGGGTGGTATCCTCGACACGAACAACGTCGCCTGGCTGGCGTTCGACATCTCTCCTGAAAAAAAGGACGGAGCCGGACGGCCCCGTCCTTGGGGATTCCATGGTGGCCCCTCCCAGAATTGAACTGGGGACACGAGGATTTTCAGTCCTCTGCTCTACCATCTGAGCTAAAGGGCCACGCTCGGAAAGAACCAATTGTAATGACACCGGATCGACCCTGTCAAGCGCCGGTCCGGGCGTTCTCGTGGACGACGATCGTCCTGCAGACCTTGTCGTGCAGCCCCTGCTTGCGCGGGTCGAACGCGGCCCACAGATATCCGATGTTGAGCGTCAGGTCGCACAGGAAATACCCGAGCCACCGCAGGAACGCCTTCCGGTAGTCGAGAGGGGTTCCATCCTCGTTCAGCACCCTGATCCGCAGCGCCATCTTCCCGAAGGTCTGCCCGTAGGCGCCGTGGAGATAGACGTAGTAGAAGACGGGGAAGAGCACGAAGAAGGCGATCCGCAGGACGTTCTCCGCGGAGAACCGGTCGAACCAGAAACCCTCGTCGAACCCGCTCGGGGCCCACAGTCCCGCGTCGGCCCCCATTTGGTCCACCAGGAAGAAGAGGTTGAACGTGGCGAGGATGAGGATGAGGTCGATGACGCGCGCGAACAGGCGGATCCAGAACCCCGCGTAATGGTGTTCTTCCATCATCATGGACATCCCCGGTCAGGGGTTTCCGAAATGATACATCACCATGCTCACCGCGGCGACCGCGGCGGTCTCCACCCGCAGGATCCGCTGTCCCAGTCCCGCCCGGACGAACCCCGCCCGCTCCGCCTCCCGGACCTCGTCTTCGGAGAAGCCCCCCTCGGGACCGATGAGAAGCGCCACGCTTTTCGCCTGGCCCATGCCGGAGAGGACCTCCTTCAGCCCGAACTGCCTCTCGCCCTCGTAGAACACGATGCGCGCTTCCGACGATCCGGCCAGGGCGAGCGCGGCGGGATAGGAGAGAAGGCCCGGGATGTCCGGCACCCGGGCGGAGCCGCACTGCTTGGCGGCGGCGAGCGCCACCCGCTCCCAGCGCGCCGCTTTCCTGCGCGCGTCCTGCGCGTCGACACGGGGGATCGTCCGGGACGACCGGAACGGCGCCACCCGGGAGCATCCGAGTTCGGTCGCCTTCTCGAGGATGAAGTCCATCTTGTCGGCTTTGGGCAGTCCCACGAGAAGCGTGACGGCGACCTCCGGGGGAGGCTCCGGGGGCCAGGATTCGAGCACCTCGGCGCGCAGCGAGCGCGAGGTCGCCTCGAGGATTCTCATCCGGTACCGGTTTCCCTCCTCGTCGAAGGCGAAAAACGAGTCGCCCGGGCCCAGGCGCAGGGACCGGAGCATGTGTCCCGCCTCCGTTCCCGAAAGAACGGCCGTGTCCCCCGAGATGTTCTGGCGGTTGATGAAAAAGGTGGGCATCCTACGAGACAGCCCCCTCCCTTCGGAGCAAGAGGGCGGTCCACTGGCCTTCCTCCTTCTTCCCGGAGAGCCGGTATCCGGCGGCTTCGTACTCTTCCACCACCCAGTCGCTCTTCTCCGCCAGGATCCCCGACAGGACCAGCCAGCCTCCCCGCTCCATCCGCGCGGCGATCTCGTGCTTGAGATCGATGAGGATCTCGGCGATAACGTTCGCCAGGACGAGGTCGTACCTTCCCTCCAGGCACGACAGGGGTGTCGTGGCGGCGTAAAACCGGTCCTCCACGCCGTTGATCCGTGCGTTTTCCCCGGCCACCTCCACCGCCTTCGGGTCGAGATCGATCCCCATGGCCAGCGACGAGCCCAGGCGGGCCGCGGCGATCCCGAGGATTCCCGTGCCGGTCCCGACGTCCAGCACCCGGGGGGGAGCCGGGGAGGCGTCGAAGGCTTCCTCCAGGAACTGCAGGCACATCTGCGTCGTCTCGTGCGTACCGGTGCCGAACGCCTGGCCGGGGTCGATGGTGAGAACGACCTCCCCGGAGGAGGCCGCGTACGGCTCCCACGAGGGCTTCACGGTGATCCGCCTCCCGATCCTTTTCGGCTTGAAGTTCTCCTTCCACTTCTCCGCCCAGCCGAAGTCCGTGATCTCGGCCGCCGAGACGAAGGATCCCGCTTCCGGCCCGAACGACTCCGCAAGCACGGGGAGGAATTCGAGGAACTCATGTTTCACGGAGTGCAGATCGGCCTCCCAGGGGAAGTAGGCGGTGAGCCGGGTCACCTCTTCGGGGGGGGGAAGGGGGTCCGCGGGGTCACCCTCCGGGCCGAACAGCCGCTCATCGTAGGCCATCCCCAGCGCACCTCTTTCCGTGAAGAAATGGGAGATGGCGTCCACCGCCTCCCGACGCGTCTCCACGGTGAACGATTTCCAGCGTGTCATCTCCCCGCCTTATCCGTCCTTCCGGCGTGTTTGCGGCCGAAAAAGCCCTTCCAGGAATATGCTACGATAGCATCTTGCTTCCCCGCCACGACAGAAAAATGGACCGAGACAGAAGGAAACTCCTCTCGCTCGCCGGCGCGCTTCGCCCCGATGCCGTAAGGATGCTCCGGGCGATCACCGGGTTCGCCGAGCTCCCGCTTCAGGAGAAGCGCACCTCCAAAACCCTTTCGACGTTCCTCGAGGGGAACGGGTTCAAGGTGGAACGGGGGATCGCGGGGATGGAGACCGCGTTCCGGGCGGAATTTCCTTTCGGAAGGGGGAAGCCGGCGGTGGCGCTCCTGTGCGAGATGGACGCCCTGCCGGGCCTGGGGCATGCCTGCGGGCACAATCTGGGCGGGGTCGCGTCCGCGTGCGCAGCGGCGGCGCTGGCCCGTTTCGGCGCATCCCGTTTCCGCGCGGGGAAGGTCATCGCCCTGGGGACCCCCGCCGAGGAGACGGGGTACGGGAAGGCCCGGATGATCGAGGAGGAAGTCTTCGCAAAGGTCGACGCGGCGATGATGGTCCACGCCTCCTCCCGCCGCCACGTGGTCAAGGGGTGCCTGGCTCTCCACAAGATCCGGTTCTCCTTTCTGGGAAAGGCGTCGCACGCGGCGGCATACCCGGAGCACGGAGTCAACGCGCTCGACGCCGTCCTCCTCCTCTTTCAGGGGGTCGCGGCGCTGCGCCAGCATCTCCCCGGCACCGTGCGGGTGCACGGGATCATCACGGACGGAGGGAAGGCCCCCAACATCGTCCCGGAACGCGCCCAGGCGTATTTCTACGTCCGGGGCGAGACCGACGCGGAGATGCATGACGCAATGCGGAGGGTGAAGCGGTGCGCCCGCGCCGCGGCGACGTCGACCGGATGCCGTCTGCGGATGAAGGAGGGGCCGTACACCCTCTCCGCGATGAAGGTCAACCCCGTGCTTGCCGGCTCCTACCGGCGCGCCCTGGCGTTTCTGGGCGTCAAGGAGAGCGGGGCGCCCCCCGACCGGAACCGCGGATCCTCCGACATCGGGAACGTCTCCCGGATCGTCCCTTCGCTCCAGCCGAACGTTCCGATCTCGGGCGGCGAGCGAGTGGAGATCCACACGCGCTCCTTCGAGGAGG
Source organism: Candidatus Deferrimicrobiaceae bacterium (assembly GCA_035256765.1). Taxonomy (NCBI): domain Bacteria; phylum Candidatus Deferrimicrobiota; class Candidatus Deferrimicrobia; order Candidatus Deferrimicrobiales; family Candidatus Deferrimicrobiaceae; species Candidatus Deferrimicrobiaceae bacterium. The sequence continues at coordinate 4,446 of DATEXR010000088.1, forward strand.
CGACCACGAGTCCCGCGGGGGTCAAGGGAATGATGGAGGGGATCCGGGCGCTGGCACTGACCGCGTACGATCTGTTCGCGGATCCGAGGCTCGTCCGGGAGGCATGGAGGGCGCTCCGCCAAGAACAGGGACGTTCTTAAAACTTTTCATCAAGGGGTGTTCCCGAACATTTTCGAGCAGCAACGACGAAGCAATAGGATGTCCGGGAAATATCCTCGAATACCCCGACCCGTCCCGGAACGAAGCCTTTTCTATCATGAAAAGTTTTAAGAACGTCCCTAAGCTTTTAGGTGAGCACGACGATCGTCGCCCCGTCCCCGCCCTGCGCCCTCGGCGCCGGGAAGAAACGCTTCGCGTACGGAGAGGTTTTCAGGTGTCGGCGCACCCCCGTTTTCAGCGCCCCGGTCCCGTGTCCGTGGACGAGGAAGGCGTGGGAGGTCTGGGCGAGGGAGAGCCGGTCGAGGAATACGTCCACTTCGGAAAGGGCATCGTCCACGTACATTCCGCGGAGGTCGAGGGTGTTTTCGGGGGTCTGGAGGTACACCTCGGACGAGGAGTCCCCGCCCCGGCGCCCCGTGCCGGAAGCCGAGGACACCACGGGGGCCCTGTCCCCCGCAAGGACCCGGACCTGATCCCTGGGCACCCGCGTTTTCATTCCCCCCACCAGCACCTCCACCCCGTTCTCCTCCGGTCCCGCGGGCGCGCTCACTTCCCCTTCCTTGTGCAGGGGCGACAGAAAGACTTTCTGCCCGGGGTAGAGGACGGCCCCCGGCGGCAGAGGGGCGGTCCTGCTCATCATCGCCCGCACCGCGGGATCCTCCTCCGCGGCCCTTGCCTTCTCCTTCCACTCGCGCAGGACCGTCGACGCCTTCCGGACCGTCTCGATCTTTTTCGCCTTCCGCAGCTCCTCCGTGACCGTCCGCAGCTGGGCCTCCGCCCTCCGGATCTCCTCGCGGATCTTCTGGCGCCCCTTCTCCAGCGCCTTCGACTCCTCCTCCCGCGCGCGGTCCCGCAGCGCCTGAAGCAGCTTCTTCTCCTCCTCCGCCTCGCGGCGCTTCGCCGCAAGCTCCGCGGCCTCGGACGAAAGTTTTTCCCGTTCCCGCTCCAGCCGCGCGAGGATCTCGTCGAATTTTTTCCCCTCCCCGGAGAGGTACCGTTTCGCCCGGGAGAGAACTTCCTCGGGGAAGCCCAGCGCCCGGGCGATCTCCATCGCCATGCTCCTGCCGGGGACGCCGAGCCGCAGGCGGTACGTGGGGCGAAGCGCCTCCGTATCGAACTCCATCGAACCGTTTTCGAAGCGTCGGTCCTCGAAGGCGATCCCTTTCAATTCCTCGAAATGGGTCGTAGCCAGGACCCGGACCTCGCGGTCCGCGAGCGTCTCCAGAAACCCCCGGGCGATGGCCGCCCCCTCCCTCGGGTCGGTCCCCGAGACGACCTCGTCCAGCAGGACCAGGGAACCCCGGTCCGCCCCCGCGAGGATCTCGTTCAGCCGGCGGACGTGGGCGGAATAGGTGGAGAGGTCCTGCTCCACGCTCTGCTCGTCCCCGACGGCGGCGAACACCCGGGGGAAGGTCGACACCGTCGAGTCGCCCGAGGCGGGGATGGACAGCCCCGCCATCGCCATCAGCGCCAGCAGCCCCAGCGTCTTGAGCGCGACGGTCTTCCCCCCCGCGTTGGGCCCCGTAAGGATCAGGCAGCGGTAAGGGCGCCCGAGTTTCAGGTCATTGGGGACGATCTCCTTTCGGGCCAGCACCATCAGCGGGTGACGCGCGGAGAAGAGGTTCACTTCGCCGGATGCGTTCACGGTGGGCTCCGCGGCGGAAAGTTCCTCCGCGAGAAGGCACCGCGCCTGGAGGAAGTCCATGCGCGTGAGGATCGCGCGGCATGCATGGAGTTCGTCGGAACGGCGGGCGACCTTGCCGCTGAGCTCGGCCAGGATCCGGGCCATCTCCCGCTCCACCTCGAGCTCGGCCATCCGGATCTCGTTGTTCAGGTAGACGAGCTCCTCGGGCTCGAAGAAGACGGTCTGGCCGCTCTGCGACGTGTCGTGGACGATCCCCGGGAAAAGCCCCTTGGCCGCGATCTTGAAGGGGATCACGAGCCGCCCCGAGCGGACCGTGGCGTACGCATCCTGGATGTGGCGCGCGAACCGGGGCGAGGCGATGATCTCGTCGGCCGTCTTCTGGAGGCGGTTCCGAAGCTGCGTGACCTGTCGGCGCAATCCCCCCAGGGCCGGGGATGCGCGGTCGAGGACGTTCCCGGATCCATCGATCTTGAATTCGATCTCGTCGGCCAGATCCCGCAGGGGGGGAAGCCCCTTGGCGTGGTGCGCGAGGCGCGGGTACTTTCCGCGTCGGTCCTCGAAAAAGCGCCGGACGCGCTCTCCGGTCCTGGCCGTGCTCCCCACGAGGAGCAGTTCGGCGGGGGAGAGCGGCGCCCCTTTTTCCGCCACCTCCAATGCGGGGAGGATTTCCTTGAGCCCCTCGAGGGGAAGAGGCCTCTCGTCGATCAGCATCCTGCGGCCGTCCCGGTTTTCCTCCAGGGAGATCCGGATGGCGTCGAGGTCCGTCCCGGGCACGATCTCCGCGCACCGGTCTCTGCCGGGGTCGGAGGAGGCGTGCAGGCAGAGCCGGGAAACGACCTTCCCCCATTCGAGCGCTTCGAGCGCGTTGTCCCACGGCGTAGTCGGCAAGCCCCGTTCCCCCTGGAAAATCGTCGTTTACCCATCCATTATATCGGGAAGGCAACAGCATCCGCGGTGGATTTCCCGCAGCGGAGGAATCGCAGGACCATGGCCGGGGTGGGGGAGGCGGCTGCTTTGCGCGGTCGCCCTCATGCGTCCGCCCGCCGCGGGCGCCCCTCTCCTTCGGCCCGCCGACCGGATGCCGCTCCACGGTCCGGGGGCCGCGGATCGGCTGCCCTTCATCGGAGTGAACCCTCCGGTTCATGGAAATTTATGTAGGATATAGCGTTCAAGATCGATGGGGGATACCGCATTGTGCCGCGAAAAAAAAGTGCCGAATGACCGGAGCTTGATGAAGGCGCCTGGAAATATTATCCTTCGGTGGCGATGGCCTCGCCGCCCCCCCCGTTTTTGAATTGACAAAGTATTTGATTTTGATATCGTAACCCTCAAATTTCATCGTAGTCCGGGGGAAAGTGCTGTAGGGGGTCTTGTTGTAGATGTTTGAAGGGGTAGGCAGAATGATGGTTCTCCATTGTCAAGGGGAACCGTCACGTCATTCTCCAAGGAGGTGATTGGAAGGAAAATCCTTACGGAAGGGAGGTGAAAAGAGGAGAAACCAGTGGACCAATCGCGATGCACCCTGGGATGTGAGGGAATCCACAAGGGACACCATTCTTACCTTAGGAGGGAAAAGTGAGCAAGCCATTAAAGATTCTCCTGGCTGTTCTCCTGGCACTCGTAGTGGCGACACCTGCCATGGCCATGAAATTCGAGTTCCATGGCGACTTCTTCACCCGGTTTATGGTGTATACCAATCAGGCTGGCTTCTTTAACGCTCCGGACACAGGGACGAGTTCCGCGGCTAATTCGCAAGTTCTGGACAAGAATGATCGTGCCGACAGCTGGGGCGAGATCAAGTCCCGCCTGGTCTTCTCGGGGGAGAACGACGACGGCTCGGTCAAGGGCGTCTATGCCCTGGAAGTGGGTGCCCTCCGTTTCGGCCGAGACTCGGGGACGGGCGCGAGCCTCCCA
>DATEXR010000089.1 GCA_035256765.1 Candidatus Deferrimicrobiaceae bacterium
ATCGGCATCATCGGCGACCACTTCGTCGTCGACGAGTTCCCCTTCCTGGAGATGAACCCCGCGCTGCGGAAACTTCTCGGGGAAATCCGCGAAAAGGGGATCGAGAAGTTCTCGATCCGGGACGGACTGACGTACGGGGAGTTGAAGCGGTTCGTCCATTTCCTCGCCACAGGAAGGGACGACGCGCAGGAGGCGCGGTTCGAGTCCATCGATTACGGGACCATCCAGTCCCTCCGGGAGGATTCCATCGCAGTCGCCCAGGAAGAATCCCCGCTCTCGCGATCGCATCTCCTGTTCGGGGCGGCCAAGGTCCTGAGCGACCTTCTCAAGGCGATCGCGCAGGGGACCGGCAATTCGGTGGCCGAAGCCCGGGATATCGTCGTCAGCATCATGAAGGGGATCCGCCAGGACGCGCATCTCTTCCACCGCCTCATGCAGATGCAATCCCACGACGACTACACGGTGACGCACTCGCTGAACGTCTCCGCGATCGTCATGGCGCAGGCCGCCTCCCTGGATCTTCCGGAAAACCACATCCAGGAGATCGGTCTCGCCGCCATGCTCCACGACGTCGGCAAGGAGATGATCCCCTCCGAGATCCTGCAGAAGCCCGGAAAGATCGACCCGTCGGAATTCGCCACGATGGCGCAGCATCCCGTGCTGGGGGCCAAGGCGCTGAGGAAGATGGACTGCGGCTCCGACCTGCCCGTGATCGTCAGCTTCGAGCACCACATGAAGTACGACGGGTCCGGGTACCCCAAGATCCCGTCCTGGGGGAAGCTGCACGCCGTCTCCTACATGACCCAGATCGCCGACGTGTACGACGCCCTGCGAACGTATCGTCCGTACCGGGACAGCCTGGACATCAAGACGACGCTCTCGATCATGGAAAAAGGGCGGGGGACGGAGTTCGAGCCGAATCTGTACGACAACTTCCTCCGGGCGGTGCTCGCCGATCAGGCCGGCGCGGGTGCGTAGACGCTCTCGGCCTCCGCGACCAGGCGGTCGATCAGATCCCGGACGGTGGGGATGTCCCGGATCTTCCAAACGTTCTCCCCGGAGAACACCAGACCGTTCTCCACATCCCCTTCCCGGGACATGTCCAGCCGGTCGATGATGCAGAACGTGTGGTCGCAGCTTTTCAGGCAGTTCCTCTTGCACTCGCCGTCGTAGACATTCTCCCCCCCGAGCAGCCGCTCCAGAAAGCGGTTCCGGATCGCCCTCCCGGGAAGCCCCACGGGGGAGTGCATCAGGGAGATGTCCTCCCTTTTCGCGTTCCGGTAGGCGTTCTTGAACGATTCCGGAACGTCGCACTCCTTCGTCAGGACGAACCGCGTCGCCATCTGGACGCCGTCCGCCCCGTATCGCCCCAGCATCTCGGCGATCTCGTAGCCGTCCGTGATCCCGCCCGCGGCGATCAGGGGGACCTTCTTCACGACTTTGCGGATTTCCGGGAAGAGTTCGCGCAGCGGCCTGTCGGTCCCGAGGTGCCCCCCCGCCTCCTTCGCCTCGACCACGATGGCGTCGGCCCCGCACCTCTCGGCAAGCCTGCCGAATTCGGGGGAGGAGACGATGGAGACGATCGGGACGTTGTGGTCCTTTCCGACCTTGAAGACGTCGCGGGAGAATCCCGCCCCGGTGACGATCATGTCCACGCCGGCCTCGATCGACGCCATCACGGACTCCATGAACTGCCGGATGGCGAACATGATGTTGACCGCGACGATCCCGCGGGTCATCCGCTTCGCCCGGCGGATGTCCTCCTGCAGCTCCCCGATCGGGATGCCGGACCCCCCGATTGTCCCGATGCCGCCGCACTCGGCCACCGCCGAGGCGAGCGACGAGGTCGATACGCGCACGGACATTCCTCCCTGGACCAGCGGGATGCGCGCGGTAAACCGGCCGATGTTCAACTCCGGAAGCTTCACCCGTTCCCCCCCCCCGAACAAGCTATTTTATTCTATCGGGAACCGCATCGGGTTGTAAATTCTCCGGGCGTAGATTTCTCCGGGCGCAGATTCAGACCGCGCAGGGGACGGCCCGTCCCCGCAGGAGCGCCGTCCGGAAGGGCCGCTCGGGGAGCTTCCCCTTGGGAAGCGAACCCGCGATCCGCGACAGCGTGACGACGCGATACCCCTGTTCCATCGCCCCCCGGAGAATGGCGACGAAGGCATCGCGCAGGATCCCCCCCTCCACCTCGGCGTGGACGGGGTAGACATGAAGCCCGCCGCCGGAGAGGGCGTCCACGATCGTTCGGACGCCTTTTCGCCCCCCCACCTCCTCCAGGCAGGGCAGATCGGAGGGGACCTCCGCAAGACCGGTCCCGGCCAGGAGGAACGGAGCGGGGGCCCGCGTGCAGCTCACATAGTCCCACCTCCGCAGCGCGATCTCCTCCACCGCCGCCCGGGTGAGGAGCCACGCCGGGGCGCCGAAGGCCCGGGGGGGATGTCCGAGGCAGGACTCGTAAGCGGAGATTCCGCGGTCGAGCCAGGCGCCGATCCAATCCCTCCCCTTTTTCGGGAGCCGGTCCTGCCAGGCGCGGTGGTCCCACGCATGGAACTCCACCTCGTGCCCCCGCTCCTCGATTTCCCGGCACAGCGCGGGGAAGGCCGAGGCGATCATCGGGGCCTTGAGAAGGGTCCCGTACAGAGCGGTTCGGAAGCCGTAGAGCCCCGGAGCGTTCGTGCGGATCATCTTGAAGAGGAACCGCGGGTTGCGGACCATCCGATACACCGCCTTCCCGGAGTTGTCCGGCCCGAAGGAGAGAAAGAAGGTGGCGCGCAGGCCGAATTCGTCCAGAAGGGACAGAAGCGCCGGGACACCCTCCTCCATCCCCCGCCGGGTGTCGACGTCCACCTTGAGCCCGAGCACGCGTTCCCCGTCCATCCTTCCCCCGCCGCGCGAGGACGGCTTCAGCGCGGGGTGTTCTCCTCGATGAAGGCGTCCAGCGTCTTCGAAAGGGCGTCCCGGAGCCCGACCTTCGGCTCCCAGCCAAAAACCTCCCTCGCCCGGGCGATGGACGGCGTCCGGGTCTGGATGTCCTGGTATCCCTCGCCGTAATACCGCCGGGCGTCCACCTCCACGATCTCCGGCGGTTTTCTCCCCTTGCCGGCGGGGTGCTGCAGGAAGAGCTCCCCCAGGATCCGCGCCAGATCGCGGATCGAGCAGTCGTTCTCGGGATTGCCGAGGTTGAAGATCTTCCCCGCCGCGCACCCGTTCCGGTTCGCAAGGATCTTCATCAGCCCGGAGACCCCGTCGTCCACGTAGGTGAAGCAGCGGCGCTGCCGGCCGCCGTCCACCAGGCGGATCGGCTCCCCCAGGAACATTTCCGCGATGAACTGCGTGACCACCCGGGAACTCCCCTCCTTGGCGGTCTCGAGCGAGTCGAGGCGGGGGCCGATCCAGTTGAAGGGGCGGAAGAGCGTGAACGAGAGCCCCTGCCTGCCGTACGCCCAGATGACCCGGTCCAGGAGCTGCTTGCTGCAGGAGTAGATCCACCTCTCCTTGGAGATCGGCCCCAGGACGAGGTGCGACGTCTCCTCGTCGAACTCGGCGTCGGCGCACATCCCGTACACCTCGGACGTGGACGGGAAGACGACGCGCTTCCCGTACCGGTGGGCCTGCCGGACGATCCGCAGGTTCTCCTCGAAGTCCAGCTCGAACACCGCGAGGGGGCGCTCCACGTAGACCTTGGGGGTGGCGATCGCCACCAGCGGGAGCACGACGTCCGCCTTCTTGATGTGGTACTCGATCCACTCCTTGTTGATCGAGATGTCGCCCTCCACGAACTCGAACCGCCGGTCCCTCGGGATCTCCCCCAACCGGTCGTCCGCGAGGTCCATCCCGAAAACCGTCCAGTCCGTATCGGAGAGGATCCTCGCGGTCAGATGGTGCCCGATGAAGCCGTTGACGCCCAGGATCAGAACCTTCATGCGAACCTCCCCTCCCCGGCGTCCGCCAGAAGGGAGACGATCTCCTCTCCCCGCGCGACGGCGCCCTTCCATTCGACCTCCTCCAGCGAGAGCAGCCCTTCCCCCGTCCCGACGAGAAGGCGCCTCCGCCGGCCCGCATCCCTCGGCCCCTCCTCCGCCGCAGCCGGCGGGCCCGCGCCCGGAACCAGCTTCCCGGGCGGGACATCCCGAACGAGTCCTTCCTCCGATACCGGCTTCGCTCCCCAGACGAGGAGCTTCTCGCTCCCCAGGAAGGAAAACGCTCCGGGGTACGGGCGGGTGACCGCCCGCACCAGGTTGTAGATCTCCACGGCGGGCCGGGTCCAGTCGATCCGTCCGTCCTCGGGCTTCCGCCCCCCGAAGTAGCTCCCCTTCCCGATCTCGTTCGGCCGGCGCGGGATGTCCCCCGCCGCGATGCGGGGGAGAAGCCCGGACAGCAGGGACTCCGCGGCCTTCTCCAGTTTTCCGAAGAGGGTGAGGGCGGTGTCCTCGAACGCGATCGGCACCGCGGCCTGGCCGACGATATCCCCCGCGTCCGGCTTCTCGGTCATCACGTGCAGCGTCACCCCGGTTTCGGTCTCCCCGTTCACGAGGACCCAGTTGACCGGGGCCCGCCCCCGGTACCGGGGAAGGAGCGACCCGTGCAGGTTCATCGCGCAGACGCGGGGGAGGGAGAGGATCTCCGCCGAAAGCATCGACCGGTAATAGAACGAGAACAGAAAATCCGGGCGGGCGGCGCGGATGGCGTCCGGCCACGGCGGGGCGTTCACGTTGGCGGGGAGGTGGACCGGGATTCCCCGCTCCCGGCAGAAATCCGCGACGGAGCCGAACCACCGGTTCTCCTTCGGGTCGTCCGGGTGGGAAAAGACCATCGGCACCCCGAACCCGTTTTCGAGAAGCGCCCGGATCCCGAGGATGCCCATGTTGTGGTAGGCGAAGACGACGGCGCGCACGCCCTATTTCCCCGGGGCGGGGTTCGACGCGCGGGCCCCCGCCTCTCGCGAGGCGGAATCCCCCCGGCCCGGCGGCCCCTCGTGCACCGTGCGGATCGTGTAGCTGGGGCGCTTGCGGACCTCGTGGTAGATCCTGCCCACGTACTGGCCCATGATCCCCATCGCGAAAAAAAGCGCCCCGACGAAGAAGAAGAGGATCGCGAAGAGGGTGAAGACCCCCTCGCCCGCCCAGTGGGCGCCGTAGAAGAACCGGAAGACGAAGAGCGCCGCCCCGAACAGCGCGGCGGCCAGGGAAAGCCCCGCCCCCAGGGTCAGCAGGACCTTCAGGGGGAACTCGGAAAAGGAGGTGACCAGGTCGAACTGGAGAGCGAAAAGCTTCCACAGGTTGTAGTGGGAGACCCCTCCGTGGCGCTCCTCGTGCCCCACGGGGATCTCGGTCATCCGCTTCGCGTACAGCGTCGCCAGCGCGGGGATGAAGGTGGAGTGCTCCTGGCTCCCGACCATCCGGTCGACCACCTCCCGCCGGTAGGCCCGCAGCATGCACCCCCAGTCGGTCATGCGGACCCCCGTGATCCTGCGCGTCGCCATGTTCACCAGTTTCGAGGGGATCGTGCGGAAGAGCGGGTCCCGCCGGAACGACCGGACCGACCCCACGACCTCGTAATTGCCCTCCTCCATCGCCTGGACGAGGCGGGGGATCTCCTCGGGGGGGTTCTGCAGGTCGGCGTCGATCGTGACGACGATCTCCCCCCGGACGATCGAGAATCCCGAGAAGATGGCGGGGTGCTGGCCGTAGTTGCGGGTGAGCTCCACCACGCGCACCCCGGGGGATCCCGTGAATTCCGTAAGGATCGCAAGCGACCGGTCCCTGCTGCCGTCGTCGACGAAGACGATCTCGTAGGGGCGGCCCAGGGACGCCATCGTCTTCTGGAGGCGGGCATGCAGAAGGGGAAGATTCTCCTGTTCGTTGTAGACGGGGACGACGACGGAGATCATCGCCCGGCACCCGCGAGGATTTCCCGCGCCGCCCCGCAGACGTAATCGACGTCGGCCTCGCTCATCCCGGGAAAGAGCGGCAGGGAGACGATCCTTCTTCCCGCCCGTTCGCAGGCCGGGAGGTCCCCCTCCTTCGTGCCGTATCGTTCCCGGACGTAGCGAAGCAGGTGGCACGGGGGGAAATGGATCCCGGCGCCGACGTTATATTCCGCCAGGCGCCCGAGGAACGCGTCGCGGTCGATCCCCGTCACCTTCACGATGAAGAGGTGCCACGAGTGCTTGTGGGGATACGGAGGAGACACGGGGAGATCGATGCCGGGGACGCCCGCAAGCCCCGCAAGGTACCGCGCGGCGAGGAATGCGCGCATCGCGTTCATCTCCCCGACCTTGCGCATCTGGACCACGCCGATCGCCGCCTGGATGTCGGTGAGGTTGTACTTGTACCCCGGCTCGAGGATGTCGTAGTGGGGCGTGCCGCCCTTCCCGTACCGCCGCCAGGCGTCCCGCTCGATCCCGTGGAACCGGAGCAGGCGGAGTTTGCCGGCGAGGACCTCGTCGTGGCAGGTCACCATCCCGCCCTCGCCCGTGGTGATGTTCTTGATCGGGTGGAACGAAAAGATGGCGATGTCCCCGGGAACGCCTACGGCCTTCCCCCGGTAGGCGGTCCCCACCGCATGGGCGGCGTCCTCGATGACGGCCGCCCCGGCCCGGTCGGCGGCCTCCCGGATCGGGTCGAGGTCCGCCGGAGCGCCGGCGAAATGCACGGGGATGACCGCCCGCGTCCGCGGCGTGATCCTTTCCGCGATCCCTTCCGGGGATGCCAGGAGCGTCCCGTAATCGCTGTCGACGAACACGGGGAAAGCCCCCGCGAGGGCGATCTGGTTGACCGTGGAGGCGAAGGTCATCGAGGGGGTCACGACTTCGTCCCCCCGTCCGATCCCGAGGGCCACGAGAACGAGGTGGAGCCCCGCCGTGGCGGAAGCGACGGCCACCGCGTGAGGCGCTCCCGTGAGCTCGCGGAACCGCCCCTCGAGCTCCGCGACCTTCGGGCCGCTCGTGATCCAGCCGGAGCGGAGCGTGGCGGCAACCGCCTCGATTTCCTCGTTCCCGATGGCGGGTCGCGAAAGGGGGAGAAAGTCTTCTCTCTTGTCCACCGAAACGGCCTCTTCTGCGCGGGTTGTTTCAGAGATGATTCACGATGAGAATACCTTCATCCGACCGGTAGAGCAATCGGTGCTCCGGGAATTTTTCCCGGATGAGGGGCATCGCGTCGCGCTGGAAGAGGCAGAAGACCCGCCGGGGGGAGTTCCAGAGCTTTTGGAACTCCCGGTCGTCCAGGAAATAGTCCGCCCGGTCCGCCGCGCGATCCGCGCCGAACGCAAGCTCCCCCCTCTGGTTGACCAGGACCGTCCGCCGCTTCGTGTAGAACGAAAGCCCCTGGGTATACCTTCCGTACTGGGCGAGGACGTCCTCCGGGCGGAGAACCCCCTGAAGCGCGCCGGAGAGATTCTTCACCGACTTGTAGTTCCCCAGGTAGAGGGCGGCAGGACGGTTGATCGCGGTCAGGAAGAGCGCCAGGAGGAGGAATGAAAGGAGGACGACCCGTTCCGCGCCCAGACGGCGCACGAAAAGCGGCATGGCGCCCCACAGGAGGAGGAAGGCGACGGGGAGGGCGCAGACCCACGCCCAGGCGGCGGGCTCCATCCGGTGGCGGGAGAAGGAGGGCAACGCGAGGATGATGGCCGAAAGGATCGCCGAGAGGGCCAGGGGGAAACGGCACCGGACCGCCCCGTCCTCCCGCTCCGTCCACAACGCGAGCCCCCTTCCGAAAAGGACCGCGAGCGGGGGGAAGACCGCAGTGATATAGGTCGGGAGCTTGGAGCCGGAGAAGGAGAAGAAGAGAAAAATGAACAGGGACCAGGACAACAGGAAGACGAGGTCTTCCCGGGGGAGGAACGCCCCGCGCGACTCGCGGACCGAGACCGCGACCCGGCGCAGGAAGGCGACCCAGGGGAAGAACCCGGCCACCAGGACCGGGACGAAAAACCAGAACGGCTCGTAGTGGTGGTGGATCTTCGTCGCATACCGGAGGAACTGCTCGTGGACGAAGAAAAACCACAGGAAGTCGGGGTTCGCCCGCTGCACGAGGAGGATCCAGGGGAGGACGATCGCGAGGAAGAGCGCCAGTCCCGGGAGGGAGACGGCCTTCGCGACCTCCCGGTGTCGCCGCGAGAAGACGAGCCAGAGCACGAGGACCGCGAGGGGGAAGACGACCCCGACGAGCCCCTTGGTGAGAAACGCCAGTCCCGCCGCGCCGTAGGAAAGGACGAGGTACGATTTCCTCGGGCTCTTCCCGGAATGGTGGAGGTACGCCGGAAAGATCGACAGCGCCAGCAGCACCCCGAGGGTCATATCGAGGGTGTGCAGTCGCCCGATCACATAATGGTAGAGGGACGTGGACAGGACGATCGCGGAATAGAGCCCGGTGCGCCAGCCCGCAAGCGCCGCCCCCATCCAGTAGGTGAGAAGGATGCCCGCCACCGAGACGGCGGCGGTGAAGAACCTCGCCCCGAACTCGGTCTCCCCGAACAGCCGGAGCGAGGCGGCGGTCCCCCAGTAGTAGAGAGGGGGCTTCTCCAGGTAGACGACGCCGTTGAGATGCGGGGTCACGAAGTCCCCGGAGAAGAGCATCTCCCGGGGGATCTCCGCGTACCTGCCTTCGTCCGGTTCGAGGAGGGGGATGGTGCCGAGCGCGGAGAAATAGAGGATGCCCACGGCGAGAAAAAAGAGAAGGAGCGTGCGGTTCCTCACCTGCCGCCACTTTTCTCCCGCGGATCCATGAAGGCGAATTATACCACCGGGGCCCGACGCCGGCCACGGAAGGGGATCGGACCCTTGTGTTCCGGATGCTGGTATAATACCGCCAATCACGGATCTCGCCGGTCGAGAGGAAAGGGGGATTCCCATGGTTCGCCGCTTTTCATCGACTACCCCGATCGTCGGTTTGATCGTTTTGTCCCTGGCCATGCTCCTGCCGGCCCCCGGAGACGCGGGGGGCGATCTTTCCTCCCCCCTGTTCGGCGTGACGGTCCCCGAGGGGTACCGTCAATGGGAGGTCGTGGCTCCCTCCCACCGCACCGACAAGGACGAGATCCGCGTCATCCTGGGGAACGATCTCGCCATGAAGGCGTACCGGGCCGGGACCCTCCCCTTCCCGGACGGGTCGATCCTCGCCAAGCTGGCGTGGACGCGGGTAAAATCCGCCGAGTTCGAGACCGCGTTCGTCCCCGGGGAGCCGCAGAGGATCGAGTTCATGGTGAAGAACGCGAAAAAATACGCCTCCACCGGGGGGTGGGGGTTCGGCCGGTTCGTGAACGGGAAACCGGCGGACGAGAATCAGCACGCCACCTGTTTCCCCTGCCATCTGGCGAACGTGAAAGGGCACGACTTCGTCTTCACCCGGTACGCCCCGTGAGCCGTGCGACGCGCAATGCGGTATAAGGCGGGAAAGGTCGGCAGGGTCGTGCTCGCCCGGTTCGACCACGGGGAGCAGGTAGTGTCGTCGCTCACCGCCCTTTGCGCAACAGAGGGGATCTCCTCGGGGTGGTTCTTCCTTTTCGGGGCGATCCGGGGAGGCAGGATGGTGGCCGGGCCCCGGGAGGCGACCCTCCCCCCGGACCCGGTCTGGCAGGAGTTCACCGATCCGTTCGAGATCGTGGGGATGGGAAGCATCGCCGCAGGCGACGGCCCGCCCTCGATCCACCTGCACTCCTCCCTCGGGAGGGGAAAAGAGGTCCTGACCGGGTGCATCCGGAAGGAGGGCGAGGTGTTCATCGTGATCGAAGCGATGATCCTCGAGATTTCAGGCATTCGCACCGCGAGATCCCTTGACGAGCGATCCGGGCTGGAGCTTCTGACCCTTGAGTAGCGGATTCGCCGTCCGGCCCCTGCGAAGCGGCAGTTCCGGGAACCTCATGATCGTCGAGCACGCGGGCACGGTCCTGCTGGTGGATGCCGGTCTTCCCTCGCAGCGGGGACTCGTCCAGGCGCTCTCCGAGGGCGGGTACACGTGGGAGGACATCGACGCCGTCCTGGTCTCCCATCTCCACGGGGACCACATCCACCCATCCGCCGTCGCCTGCTGCGCCCGCCACGAGGTGCCGATCCTCCTGCACGAGGAGAACGTCCGGCCGTTTTCCCGGCGGATCCTTCCCCGGTCCGCCCTGTCGGGCCCGGTCTGCACCTTCGACTCGACGGAGTTCGCCGTCGGGGCCATACGCGTCCGCCCGTTCCCGGTCCCCCACGACGCCGTAGGGGTGACCTGCGGCTTTCTTTTCACCGGCCGCGGGGCGGGCAGGGAGATCCGCGTCGCCGTCGCCACCGACCTGGGCCACGGCGGGAACGGCCTCTTCGAGGAATTCGTCGACAGCGACCTCATCCTGATCGAGTCGAACTACGACCCGGGAATGCTCGCGGCGAGCTCCCGCATGGACCGCACGAGGGTGGATTCCGAAGTGGGGCACCTGTCCAACGAGCAGGCGGGGAAGTTCCTCGCGCGGGTGATGCTCGAAAGCCGGACTCTTCCGCAGGCGGTCGTCCTGTGCCACCTGAGCGCCGACCACAACACCCCCGGGAAGGCGGTCGGAGCGGTCCGGGAGATCCTCACCCGCTATGGGTTCGGCCGCGTTCCCGTTCACGCCGCACGAAGGCACGGCCCCTCGCCGCGGTTCTTGGCGGTGGATATGCCAAGGCGTTGAATATATACTCGGAGAAGAACGTTTCATTGGTTACGAGGGGGTTCCCGATGAGGAAGATCCTGTGCGTAGGCGTCGCTTGGGCATTCCTTTGGGCGGTCCTTCCAGGCTGCGCCGGCGTGGATCAGACCGTCCGCGACAACCCGAAGACGACCATCGGTGCCGGAACGGGCGTCCTGGGGGGCGCCGTCGTCGGGGGGCTCATCGGGGGGAAACGGGGCGCGTTGATCGGCGGTCTCCTCGGGGGGCTGACCGGCGGCGCGATCGGGCACTACCTCGACCAGCAGGAGAAAGACCTCGCGCAGACCAGCCAGGAGTACCGCTATTCGCCCTCCCAGGGGACCCAGCTCAGGATCGAAACGGTCCGGGCCAACCCCACCGCCCTCTCCCCCGGGGAGACGGTGAACATCAACCTGACCTACGCCGTCCTTACCCCCACCGCCGACACGCAGATCCTCGTCCGGGAGAACCGGGAGATCTTCCTGAACGGCAACTCCGTCGGGAAAACGTCGATCGATGTCTCCCGCGAGGGGGGAACCTGGAAGAGCACGGTTCCGATCACCTTGCCGGCCAACGCGGCCCCAGGGAACTACCGCGTCCTCGCCTCGGTCGAGTCCCGAACCGCGGCCACGGCCCACCAGGAAACAACCTTCAAGGTCAACCCGTAGGGACCGGGCGCAGGACGTGCCGGCGACCTCTGTCCGAACGCACGCCCGATCCACCGCCACCCCATCGCCGTTGCCCGGGGGGAAACCGGTTCCGTTACCATGGACCGTATGACGAAGACCGTGCGCAAGGAGGATCTCGGGCGGCTCGCGGAAGCGCGTCACTGGGACCCGTTCTCGGTCCTCGGTCCGCACGTCGTCGAGTTCGGGAAGGGGCAAGCGGTCGCCATCCGGGCGATCCTCCCGGACGCCGCGCGCGCCTTCGTGCTCCCGCTGGCAAGGAAAGAGGAAGCCAAGGCGGAGATGAGACGGCTGCATCCCGCCGGGATCTTCGAGGCGATCTTCCCCGGCAGGGAGGAACCGTTCCCCTACCGGATCGAGATCGAAAACGACGAGGGGCACCGCTGGCAGCAGGATGATCCGTACGCCTTCGGATGCGTCCTCTCCGACTTCGACATCCACCTGCTCGGGGAAGGGACGCACCTCGATCTGTACCGGAAGCTCGGGAGCCACCTGGCGGAGATGGGAGGGGTACCCGGGGTCGCCTTCGCCGTGTGGGCACCCAACGCCGAGCGGGTGTCCGTGGTGGGGAATTTCAACCACTGGGACGGACGCCGGACCCCGATGCGCAACCGGGGGGAGTGCGGGATCTGGGAGATCTTCCTTCCCGGGCTTTGCGAGGGGGAGATCTACAAATATGAGATCCGCTCCCGGGAGACGGGGGCCCTGCTCCTCAAGGCCGATCCATACGCGCTCCGGTATGAACACCCTCCGCGGACGGGATCGATCGTCTGCGACATCGACCGGTACTCCTGGGGAGACGACGCGTGGATGGCGCGCCGGCGCTCGGGGAATATTCTCGAGAAGCCGGTCGCGATCTACGAGGTCCACCTCGGGTCGTGGAAGCGGAAGGAGGGGGAATGGCCCGGCTACCTGTCGTACCGGGAGCTGGCGGACGATCTCGTCCCCTATGTCCGGGAGATGGGGTACACGCACATCCAGCTTCTCCCCGTCTCCGAGCACCCGTTTGACGGTTCCTGGGGGTACCAGTCGCTCGGGTATTTCGCCCCCACCTCCCGCCACGGCCACCCGAACGACTTCATGGCCTTCGTCGACCGGTGCCACCGGGAGGGGATCGGGGTTCTCCTCGACTGGGTGCCCGCCCACTTCCCGAAGGACGCCCACGGCCTGGCCGCGTTCGACGGGACGCATCTCTACGAGCACGCAGACCCGAAGATGGGGGAGCACCAGGACTGGGGAACCCTGATCTTCAACTACGGGCGCCGGGAGGTGGCCAACTTCCTCCACTCGAGCGCCCTGTTCTGGCTGGAGAAATACCACATCGACGGCCTGCGCGTGGACGCGGTGGCCTCCATGCTCTACCTCGACTACTCGAGAGAACCCGGGGAGTGGATCCCGAACGAGTTCGGCGGGAACGAGAACCTGGAGGCGATCTCGTTTTTGCGGCGGATGAACGAGATCGTGCACGCCCGGTACCCCGGGGCGGTGACGATCGCGGAGGAGTCGACCGCCTGGCCGGCCGTCTCCCGGCCGGTCTACCTGGGAGGACTCGGGTTCACCCTCAAGTGGAACATGGGGTGGATGCACGACATGCTCGAGTTCATCCAGAAGGCCCCGATCCACCGGAAGTACCATTTCGGAACGCTCACCTTCGCGCTTCTCTACGCGTTCCACGAGAACTTCGTCCTCCCCTTCTCCCACGACGAGGTCGTCCACATGAAGCGCGCGATGCTCGACAAGATGCCGGAGGCCGACCTCTGGGAGAAGTTCGCCAACCTGCGGTTGCTGTATGCCTACATGTACGGCCACCCCGGGAAGAAGCTCCTGTTCATGGGAGGGGAGTTCGGCCAGTGGGAGGAATGGAACCACGACCGCTTCCTGCAGTGGGACCTCCTGCGGTGGGACTCCCACCGGGGGATTCAGCAATTCGTGCGGGACCTGAACGGGCTGTACCGGTCCTGCCCCCCCCTCTACGAGACCGACTTCCGCCCGGAAGGATTCGAGTGGATCGATTTCCGGGACGTGGACAGCAGCGTCGTCTCCTT
Organism: Candidatus Deferrimicrobiaceae bacterium; assembly: GCA_035256765.1. NCBI lineage: Bacteria > Candidatus Deferrimicrobiota > Candidatus Deferrimicrobia > Candidatus Deferrimicrobiales > Candidatus Deferrimicrobiaceae > Candidatus Deferrimicrobiaceae bacterium. Next base: position 13,385 of record DATEXR010000089.1, read on the forward strand.
CCTGCGCCGGGGGAAGGATCCCTCCGACCTCCTCGTCTGCGTCTTCAACTTCACCCCCGTAGTCCGCGAATCGTACCGGATCGGCGTCCCCGCCCCCGGGTTCTACCGCGAGGTGATCAACAGCGACGACGCCGCGTACGGGGGCAGCAACGTTCTCAACGGCCCCGGGGTCGAGGCGGAAGCGGTTCCGTGGATGGGCCGCCCCTTCTCGATCTCTCTCACGCTTTCCCCGCTGGGTGCGATCTTCCTGCGGCCAGGAAGCTGAATGCCCCACCGGTCGTCCCGATGAGAACGGCCCTTCCGCCGCAGATCCAGCCGGTGCACGCCTCCACCTTCCAGGCGCTTCGCCACCGGAACTTCCGTCTCTGGTTCTTCGGGCAGCTCACCTCCCTCGTCGGGACGTGGATGCAGATAATCGCCCAGAACTGGCTCGTCTACCAGCTCACCGGATCGGCGTGGGACCTCGGGGTGGTGAACTTCGTCGGGGCGATCCCCCTGGTCCCCCTCACCCTGCACGCGGGGGCGATCGCCGACCGGTTCTCCAAGCGGCGCATCATCTTCCTGACGCAGGCGTCGATGATGGCGCTGGCCTTCGTCCTCGCCGTCCTCTGCGTAACCGGCGCGGTCCGGCTCTGGCACGTTATCGGGCTGGCGTTCCTGCTCGGCGCGGTCCAGGCGATCGACACCCCCGCGCGGCAGGCGTTCGTCATCGAGCTCGTGGGGAGGGAAGACCTGGCCAACGCCATCGCGCTCAACTCCGGGACGTTCCACGGAGCGCGCGTCATCGGGCCGGCGGTGGCCGGGATCCTCGTGGCCTCGATCGGCGTCTCCGGCGCCTTTTTCCTGAACGGGGCGAGTTTCCTTGCGGTCCTGGGAGCGCTCTTTCTGATGGACGCCACGCTCATCCGCCGGGCGCAGCCGGACGGGAAAAGCAGGGTCGACCTGTGGGGAGGGGCCCGGTACATCGCAAGAAACCGCGCCCCGGGGTCGATCGTCCTCCTCATCTCCCTGTCGGCCTTCCTGGCGATGCCCTATTACGTCCTCGTCCCCATCTTCGCCAAGGAGGTGCTGGGCGGAGGGGCGGGGGTCTACGGAGGGCTGATGTCGGCCGCGGGCGTGGGGGCCGTGCTGGGATCGCTCTACGCCGCCTCGGGAGGGGCCGTGCGCAGGAAAGGGATGCTGCTCGCCGCGGGAAGTCTCTCCTTCCCCGTTTTCGTGCTCGCCTTCTCCCTTTCGCGCCACTATCCGGTCTCGGTCCTCCTTATGGCCGCCATCGGGTTCGCCTTCGTCATCCAGAACGCCCCGGCGAACTCCCTCCTCCAGACCCTCGTCCCCGACCCCCTGCGCGGCAGGGTGATGGCCATCTACGTATTCCTGTTCCTCGGACTCATGCGGGTGGGCGGCCTTCTGGTGGGGCTGCTCGCCTCGGCCACGTCCGCCACGACGGCGCTTGCGATCGCGGGAGCCGCCAGTCTCGCCGCGAGCCTGCTCGTGATGGGGAAGTTCCCGGAGCTTCGCAGGATGGAGTAGCCCCCGGCGCCGCGAACGTCGCGGCGGACCGAACCCGGGAATGCCGGAATCGGGCGGGTGTGCGGTACAATACGTCGATGCGCCGGAAATATCTTCTTCCTTTCCTGCTGATCCTCTTGTTGCCCGGCCACGGCGCCTTCGGCTGGTCGTTCGGCGTCTGCGGGGACAGCCGGGACGACAGCCACGGGGTGTTCCCCCGAATCCTCTCGGCCGTGGAGAAGTCCGACATGGAGTTCCTTCTCCACACGGGGGACCTGGAGCGGTCCGGGGGGGCCGCCTCCTGGCAAACGTTCCGCGAGAGGACGAAGGGGTTTCCGAAACCTCTGTTCCTCGTGATCGGGAACCACGAACTGCAGGGGACTACCGCGGAGGAGTTCGCCCGGTTCTTCGGCCTTCCCGGGACCTCCTATTCCTTCACGCACAAGGACGCGCACTTCGCGATCGTGGACAACGCCTCGGGATCCCTGCCGGATTCCCTTCTCTCCTGGCTCGATCAGGACCTCGCGGCGCACCCCAGAAAGACAGACGGCATCCGCTACCTGGTCGTGGCGATGCACATTCCGCCGCGGACCGACAACCTCTTTCCCCACGGAACAGCGAAGAACTACGACACGCAGAGCGAACGACTGCGGAAGATCCTCACGAGGCACAAGGTGGACCTGTTGCTTGCCGGCCACGAGCACATGCACCTGGTGGACGAATGGGGGGGGATCAAGGTGATCGTGTCCGGGGGGGGCGGA
>DATEXR010000090.1 GCA_035256765.1 Candidatus Deferrimicrobiaceae bacterium
GGAGCGAGGGGCCTGTCCCCGGAAGGGTCGGCAGCCGAGGCGAAGCGGATGCGCCGTCAGACCGCGAAGGACGACCGAGCACGGCGCAGGCGTACTGGCGGTACGCCGAGCCGGGCGCAGGGAGTCCGACAAAGGGCTGGCGGGGCGTTCCCTCGCCGCAGGCGCCGGTCGCGAGGGCTGCCTTTTCTGCTGCGACAAGCGATCCCCGGGCTGCGTCGGGCGTGCTCGTCGCTCGCTTGTGCGGCGTACTTCCCGTACGCCTCCGCGCTCGCTCCTGCGCTTGCCCGCCGTAGCCAAAGGGTCTCCCTTGTCTCGCGACGAAACCCTTCCGGGGACCGGCCCCCTGCAGCGGCGCTCGAATGCCAAGATATTTGCGAGACGGTGCACTAGAGCTCCAGAAGCACGGGTATGATCATCGGTTTCCTGTCGAGGCGCTTGTTGAAGAACCGGCGCAATGCCTTCCGGATGTCGGTCCGGATCTCCGCCGAATCCTTCCTCGCCTCCAGGCCCGCCTCCTCCCACGTGGTGAGGACGGTCCGCCTCGCGTCCTCCATTATAGTATCGGATCCGCTTTCGGAAACCACCCCCCGCGTCATGATATCGGGCCCGTACAGGATCTCCCCGGTCGTCTGGGAGATGGCCAGCACGACGATGACCATGCCGTCGTTCGAGAGGTGGTACCGGTCCTTGAGCACCACCCCTTCCACCTCCCCCATCCCTTTCCCGTCCACGAACAGGCGACCCACGGGGGCCTTTCCCGCGCGGGTCATCACCCCTTCCGAAAACTCGAGAATGTCGCCGTTGGAGACGAACTCCGGGCGGGGGACCCCCATCTCCTTCGCGAGGGCCTTGTGCATGATGAGGTGCCTCGGCTCCCCGTGGACGGGGATGAAGTACTCCGGGCGGAGCAACCGGACCATGCTCCGGAGTTCCTCCCGGCTTGCGTGCCCGGACACGTGGATCTCCGAGATCTTTTCGTAACGTACGTCGGCCCCGGACAGGAAGAGGTGGTTGATCACATTGGCGATCGCCCGTTCGTTCCCCGGGATGAATTTCGAGGAGAGGACCACCGTGTCTCCCTCCTGGATCCGGATGTGCTTGTGCTCGCCCAGCGCCATGAGCGTAAGGGCGGAGCGGGGCTCTCCCTGGCTCCCCGTGGTCAGCACGGCGACCTCACGACCGGGCAGGGTCCCGGTATCCTCCACGGGGAGGAGGATGTTCGGATGGGGCAGTTTCATATACCCCAGTTCGAGCGCCGTCGCGACGTTCCCCACCATGCTCTTCCCGCAAAGCGCCACCCGGCGGCCCTGGCGATCGGCGGCGTTGATCGCCTCCTGGATCCGGTGAATGTTCGACGAGAACATCGCGACGATGACCCGCCCCGCCGCCCCGCCGAAGATCTCCGAAAGGGCCTCGCCGACAAACGCCTCCGGGAGGGATCGCCCTTCCCGCTCCACGTTCGTAGAGTCGGAGAACAGGGCCGTCACCATCTCGCGCGAGGCAACTTCCGCGAGGCGGTCCGTGGCGGTGGGGACGCCGTCCAGCGGCCGGGCGTCGAACTTGAAGTCCCCCGTGTGGACAAAGACGCCGTCCCGGCACCGCAGGATGTACCCGAACCCTCCCGGGATGCTGTGGCAGACGGGGAACGTCTCCACGTCGAGGTCCCCGATGCGGAACCGGCCGGACCGCTCGATCGCCTCGAGCCTCGCGACCCCGTCCAGGCCGTGCTCCGCGAGGCGGTTCCGCAACAACCCCAGCGTCAGCGGGGTGCCGTAGACGGGGACGTCGAACTCCTTCAGCAGGAAGGAGACCGCGCCGATGTGATCCTCGTGCCCGTGCGTGAGCAGGAGCGCCCGGAGCCGGGGGGAAACTTCCCGCAGACAGCGGAAATCGGGGATGACGAAGTCGATTCCCAGCATCGTGTCGTCGGGGAACATGAGCCCCGCGTCCACGAGAACGGCGGACTCGCCGTCGTCGAACAGCAGGGAATTGAGGCCGAATTCGCCGAGTCCCCCCAGGGGGATGACGCGCAGCGGCATTACCGCCCTCCCTCGCCCCGGACCCGGCCGGTCATACGAGGGCCGGACCCGAGCACGGGCTCTCCTCCTGGCCCCGGGCGGAGAGAATCCGCTTTCGGGTCTCGTACGCCATCTCGTCCCGGGACAGGGACCGCCCCCCGTCCGCGGACACCGGGGGGAGCACCCGGACGACGAGGTCGGCCGGCCGGCACAGGAGCGCCCCCCGGGGAAGGGCTTTGTGCCCTCCGTCGACAAGCACCGGCAACAGCGGGGCACCGGTCTTCCGCGCAAGAAAGAACGCGCCCGGCTTGAATCCGCCGACGGTCCCGTCCCGGCTGCGGGTCCCCTCGGGGAAGATGACCACCATCTGCCCCCGGCCTATTCGCGCCGTCGCCTCGCGGATCAGGTGGACGGCGTCGCGCGGGTCCTCCCGGTCGATGAAGAGGTTTCCCGCTTTCTTCATCGCGTACCCGAACAGGGGAATCCGGCCGAGTTCCTTCTTCGCGAGAAACCGGACCTCCCGGGGGAGGGCGGCCAGGAAGAGGGGGATGTCCACCAGGCTCTGGTGGTTCGCCGCCAGGATGGCGCCTCCCGCCGGGAGGTTCGAAAGCCCCTCGACGCGAACGTTCCACCTCCCGATCCGGATGAATCCCCTGCCCCACCACCGCATGACCCCCGAGGAGATCCGGTCCCCCCCCGTGAAAAGGCCCCCCGCGGCGGCCAGCAGGGAGGAGATCCCCGTGAGGACCAGGATGGCGGCGGATTTGAACATGCCCGAGATCACCAGTCCGCCTCCTCCCGGAAACTGTAGAAGGAACAACTCCCTATTATGACATGGTCCATCACCGGAATTCCCACGATTCCCCCCGCGGAGCGGAGCCTGCGGGTGACTTCCCTGTCCTCCGGGCTGGGGGAGGGGTCTCCGCTCGGATGGTTGTGCACGAGGACGACCGCCGCCGCGCGCTCCGCGACCGCTGCGGCGAAGACCTCCCGCGGGTGGATGAGGCTGCCGTTCAGGATGCCCACCGAGATGCGCACGTCGCGCAATACACGGTGCTTGACGTCCAGCAGGACGGCGAGAAACTCCTCGACAGGCGAATCGCCTACCAGGTAGCGGTACCGTTCATACACGTCGGCGGCGGACCGGACCGGCTCGGACCGCGGAAGGGTGCACGACAGGGCCCGGCGGGCGAGCTCGAGGACCGCCTCCCACCTCTCCCGCAGGGCGCCGTCGGACGGTTCCTCCTCCCGGGCAACCCGTAGCATCCCCTCCCACCCTTGCGGAAAGGCGGCGCGAAACAGGGTTGTCTCGTCCATCCCCTCGAACGGCCGCCCGGGGCGGCCCGGCCCTCTCCTCATCCCTTCTCCGGTTCCGATGATGCCCCGAAAGCCCTTCAAATTCCATTCCGAAAAAATTCCGAAAGGTTCGCATCCGTTCGGACGATAATATTTATATGGATTATCAAGAGGCTTTGGCGCTCCTCTACCGGCTGCGCTTCAACATCGAGACGATTCTCCTGGGGAAAAGCAAGGAGGTGGAACTCGCCCTCGCCTCCTTCCTCGCGGGGGGACACATCCTTCTCGATGACATCCCCGGCACCGGGAAGACCACCCTTGCGCGGGCAATTTCAGCGAGCATTTCCGGGACGTTCCGCCGAATCCAGTTCACGAGCGACCTCCTCCCCCAGGACGTGGTGGGCGTCCACATCTTCGACGCCGACAAGAGAAACTTCACCTTTGCCCCAGGCCCGATTTTCGCGAACATCGTGCTTGCCGACGAGATCAACCGGAGCAATCCCCGGGCCCAGAGCGCCCTGCTGGAGGCCATGAGCGAACGCCAGGTATCGGTCGATACGATAACGTACCCTCTTCCCGACCCGTTCCTCGTCATCGCCACCCAGAACCCCTATGAACTGCACGGGACCTATCCCCTCCCGGAATCCCAGCTGGACCGGTTCAATTTGCGGCTCCGGCTATCCTACCCCGACCGGGAATCGGAACTGCAGCTGATCCGGGAAAACACGCTGGCGAGCTCCCGGGACGGTCTTAGCCCCGTGCTCCGCCCCGAGCAGGTAAAGCAGCTGCGCGCAATGGTCGAAGTCGTCACCGTCCGGGATTCGATCGTGTCGTACATTTACCGGATCGTCGAGGCCACGCGGCGGCACCCCCTGGTGCGCCTGGGGGCATCCCCGCGCGGAGCGATCGGCATCAAGAGCACCTCCCAGGGGCTCGCCTTTCTTTCGGGAAGGGACTTCGTCACCCCCGCAGACGTGCGCAAGATTACGCCGGCCGTCCTTTGCCACCGCATATTCCTTGCCGGTGAACGGGGGGGCATCCCGGAGACCGAGGCCGGCGAGGCGATCCTCTCGGAGATCCTCGAGACCATCCCCGCGCCCGTATGAAGGGTTTCCTCCGGGCGTTTCGCCCGCGCCGGAAGTTCAAGATCACGTCCCCCGGGAAATGGTTCCTCCTGCTGACCGTCGGAGTGGGCGTCGCGGCCATCAACACCGGGAACAACCTGCTCTACCTTGCGCTCAGCATGAATCTGAGCCTCATCCTCCTCTCCGGCATCCTGTCGGAATGGTGCCTGCGGGGATTGAGCGTCCGGGTGGCCCACGCTTCGGAGGCGTTCGCGTCGCGGGACTCCCTTCTGGCCGTCACCTGTTCGGCCGCGGGGAAGTGGCTGCCGGCGTTTTCCGTTTCCGTGGTCCCGGTATTGCCCGGGTCCGGGAAAACCGCCTGGTTCCCCGAGATCCCTCCGGGGGGAGCCGACACGCGGGTCATCCCGTACCGTCCCGAGCGACGCGGCCTGATTCCTTCGTTCGCATGCGTCGTCTCCACCCGGTTTCCCTTCGCCCTCTTCGAAAAGTCCGCCGAGGTGAATCCCCTGGGGTCCTCCCTGATCGTCTATCCGAAACCGGGCGCAGTGGACGCCGAGCCCCCCGGCGCGGGACCGGGCGACCACTCCGGGGGAAGAGCCGCCCGGGGAAGGGAGGGCGCGTTGATCCGCGGCGCGAGGGACCATAACCCTTCCGATCCGGTCCGGGACATCCACTGGAAAGCGTCGGCGCGCCTGGGGAAATGGATGGTGAAGGAACGGGAGGCGGAACCCGCGCAGATCGTCGAACTCCACCTGCGCGTCCCCTCGCCTGCCGGGGAGTTCGAACGGCTCGTGTCGCGGGCTTGCGCCCTTCTCCTCCTGTGCGAACGGGAAGGGCTTCCGTACCGTCTCCGGATCGGGGACCGGGTCCTCGTCGACCTCGGGGACACCGACCGTCGAAGGAGAACCCTCTCGATCCTCGCGCGGGTTGCGCCGGACGGAACGCTTCCGCCGGCGGAGCAGGGGAAAAGACCGTGAGTCACACGGCAGAAAAGGGAAGGATTCCGGGAGCTCTCTGGTTCTCCCTGCGAGCCCACTGGGTCTTCGGGCTGATCCCGCTCGTCTTCCTCACGGAGATTTACCGCCTCGCGGTCGCCGGTGCGGCCGTTGCCTTCCTCGCCGGCGCGGTCCTGGACTGGACGGGTTCTCCGCGGAGGAGATGGCACAAGGGCGCCTCCCCCCTCCTGGTGGCGGGCGCCGCGGCCGCCGCCGCGGACCTCACCCTGGGAAGCGGGGATCTGCTCACCTCCGTCTCCCTTCTCGTGCTCGGTGTCCAGACCGTCAAGTTCCTCCTCCCCAAAACCCACGGGGACGGGTGGCAGCTGTGCGCGATCTCGTTCCTCGAGTTCCTCGCGGCGGCGGCGACCACCACGGAAATCTGGTTCGCCGCGTTCCTTTTCCTATTCCTGGGGCTGTCCGCCGGGGCCATGTGGGCCCTCCAGGTCGAGGAGTCGGCGGAAGCGGGAGGGACCACCATCCCCCGCGCGCACCCGAAGTTCGCCGTTCTCCTGCTCCTGCTGTCCGCGGTGGGCGGTTTCCTCATGGCGGCGCTCCTCTTCGCCGCCACTCCCCGCATCGGGATCGGCCATTTCATACGCCGCACGGGTCCCCGCACGGGGTTTACCGGATTCTCCGACGCGATCTCGCTCCGCGACGTCACCGCAGTCAAGACCGACCGACGGGTCGTCGCCCGGATCGAGTTCCCCGGCCAGACCGGGGAGGCTCCCTCATCCGGACTCTACCTGCGGGGAGCGACGTATGCGCGATTCGACGGAACGAGGTGGCTCCGGCCGGAGTCGCGTCTGGAAAGTGTCCCGAACGCCGGGCTGGCCTATTTTCTCCCCTCCCTGGCGATGGGACCGATGTCCTCCGCGGAGATCTTCCTCGAGCCGATGGGAACCTCCGCCCTTTTCGTGTACCCCGGGACGGTTTCGATCGAGGGGGTCCTGGGCGATCTCCGGACCGATGGCGCGGGGAACTACCGCCTGCCGGAGGGGCATTCGGCGATCCGTTACCGGCTCCGCTTTCCCGCCGGAAAATCCGTCCGATGGTACCGCACCGCCTACCCGTCCGGCTCGTACCTCGCAATGCCGCCCGATTCGGACAGGATCCGGGAGCTGGCGAGGCAGGTGACCTCCGGGGCGTCATCGGACGCGGAACGGGGCGAACTCGCGAAGCGGTTTTTCCTGTCGAATTTCCGGTACTCCCTGGTGGACGCCGCTTCTTCGGCCGAGGACTTCCTGTTCCGGAAAAGATCGGGGTACTGCGAGCATTATGCCGCCGGGCTGACCCTCCTCCTGCGCGCGGCGGGGGTCCCGGCGCGGGTCGCGGCCGGCTACTTGGGCGGCGAGTGGAACGATGTCGGAAAGTATCTCATCGTGCGTCAGTCCGACGCGCACGCCTGGACGGAGGCGTGGATCGAAGGAAGTTGGGTCACGCTCGATGCGACGCCGCCGATGGAGGAGGACTCCCCGTTTTTCTCCCGGACGGGAAGGATCGGCATGTACCTCGACTGGGGCAGGCAGCGGTGGAGCAAGTACGTCCTGAACTATTCGCTGGAGATGCAGAGGGAGGCCGTTTCCGGAGGGTGGTTCGCCATGCGGCGGGCGGGCGGGCAGCTCCGTGAGGGAATCCGAAACCTGGCCGGCGATATCGTCCGGGTTGCCGTCGCATGCGGGCTGGCCGCGGCCATACTCCTGTTCGGCTGGCGCATGTTCGGGGGCGCCCCCTTGCGGTACCGCCGGGGGACGAAAAAGGGGGATCCCCCTCTCCCCGGGCCTTATGCCCGGCTGCTCCGCCGTCTGTCGTCCGCCGGACACCGTAGATCGGCGGGAACCCCCCTCGAGGAGATGATCATGGCGGCGGCGGACAGGAAGACCGACCTTCTCCCCGATGCCGCCCGCTTCCTCTCCCTCTATCACCGGGACCGGTTCGGACCTCGCCCTCTCTCCGCCGGGGAATCGGCCGAGGCGGGCCGCCTCGCGGACCTCCTGCGGCGGGAGCTCGTCTAGGGCAGCGCTCCCGGAAAGGGTCCGGAATCCGGACGGCACAGGCCGAAACCGGTCCCCCCGGGGCCAAGAACAGGGACGTCCCTAGAAACTCTTCCGCCACTGCGGCAAGCGCGACATATGCGCCCCCGTTGCGGGGCATCATGGCCGGCTTCCGCATCCTCGGAGGGGGCTCCTTGGCGAAGTCGCTCGACTTGCGATGCACCCGCAAGTCTGCGCTTGACCTCCCTCCCGGAAAGCTCCGCCCGGCGTCTCGGGTTCCGTTCCGGAAGAGGCCGTGCAACGAAGCCGGCGGGGATGCAGCGGTCCTCGAATGCCGGGATCTTCCGGGAATGGAGCCCGGGAGGCCGGCCCCCCTTCCTCGGCTGCTCCGCCCATGGCGCCCCATTGCGAGGGTGCCTGCGACCGGGGACCCGG
>DATEXR010000091.1 GCA_035256765.1 Candidatus Deferrimicrobiaceae bacterium
TCCCCGCGCAGGTCCTTGATCATGTCCCAGTGGACGGCGGAGCGGTTCCTTCCCCCCGACTCGGGGTAGGAGCGGCCGACGGCCAGGTGGATCGTCCCCCCCATCTTCTCGTCCAGGAGGATGTCGCGGGTGAACTCGGTCACCCCCGGGTTCGCTCCGATCCCGAACTCGCCCAGCCGGCAGGCCCCGGGGTCGGCGGCGAGCATCTCCTTGAGATACGGCTCGTTCTTCTCCGCCGTGGCCTCCACGACCTTCCCCTTCTCGAACCGGAGGCGGATCCCCGCCACCTCGCGCCCTCCGGCGATCGCCGGGAACTCGAAACAGACCTTTCCCTCGACGGAGGTCTCCACCGGAGCCGTGAAGATCTCCCCGTCCGGCATGTTGTACTCCCCCGCGCACGGGATCGCCTTCCGTTCGCGGATGGAAAAGGCGAGATCGGTCTCCTTCCCCACGATGCGGACCTCGCGGCTTTTCTCCAGGATCCTCTTCGCCCGCCCCAGCATCTTCGCCATCGCGGCCCAATCCTGCAGGACGGCCCGGTAGTAGAACGTTTCGTATTCCGGGAGGGACCGGTCGCACTCCTGGGCGAGCGCCTCGGTGGGAAAATTGGTCAGGACCCACCGGACCCTGCGCAGGACGATCTCGGAGATCGTCCTGAGGGCCTTCCGCCTGTCGGCCATTCTCTTCGGCGGGATGTGGCTCAAGTGCCGGGTGTTCGACGGCGCCAGGATGATGATGTCGGCGTCGATCCTCTTCGCCTCGTACACCCGGGTCGGCGGAAGGTGGCGGATCTGGTCTTCGGAGGCCTCCTCGAAGAAGATCCGCGCCGCGTCCTCGAACCCGACCGCAAGGAGCGGGTGCGCCCCCGCGCGCAGCACCTCGCGGCAGACCGCGAGGGCCAGAGGCCGGGAGTGCTCGTTCCCCGAAACCCGGACGATCTCGCCCCGTCTCGCCTTGACCGAGTACCCGACGAGGATTTCCGCCAGCCGGTTCACCTGTCTGTCAGAGCCCATGGATCTCCTTGTCCGCCGGGTACTCCACCGTGAAGGAGAGCCCCAGCACCTTTTTTTCCCCCGCCGCAAGCGAAAGCTCCCACGTGATCTCCCCCTGCTCTCCCGCCTTCCCGCCGCCGGCGATCTCCACGTCCTTGACCACGATCTCCTTGTGCCGGGGGAACGGAACCTGGTCGAGGACGGTGAGAGGGACCGCCTCTTTCCGGAAGTTCTGCGCCGTGATCTCGTAGCGGAACCTCGTCCTCTTCACCTTGGCGAAGACCCCGCCCTCCTCCCGTTTCCGCTCCCGCTCCTTCCGCTGGATCCGCACGCCCGGGTCCTGCCCGAAGTCGATCCGGAACTCCTCCCCTTCGGGGATGTCCGGCAGTTGCCCCCTCCCCACGTAGGCGTCCTCGAGGAAGAGCGCCGCCGGCGCCGAGAACACCGGCAGGCCGGTCTCGTTCCGGCCGTTCGCCGCGAGATACGCTCCTTCGACCATCTTCGGAACGGCGCGCCACGCAACCGCCGCCTTCTGTTCCTGGCGGGCCAGGAGGAACGCCTTTTTCTCTCCGTTGCCGCCGAGTGCGTGCCGGCCTTCCAGGGTCGCCTCGAGCGAGGCGAACCTCCTCGCGGGAGGCGGGAGGAAAACCTCCTCCTTCGCCTCGGGAGCGAACGCGCCGGCCAGCGCCGCATCCGCCGCCTCACTGCGCATCTTCATCATCGGGCGCGCCACCGGGGGCTGGTAGAAATCGAGCTCCCAGGGAGGAAGGGGCGGCAACTGGGCCGTTTTTCCCGGTCTCGCGGTCGAGAAGGCGAGGGTTGCCTCCTTCCAGTCCTCCCCGGTGCGCTGCCACGCATCCGCGACGAGCTCCAGGGAGAGAATGCCCGTCCCCGGAACAAGCCTCGCGTTGTAGCGGGGAACGAACCCGGCCGCCGGAACCCGGTAGGTGACGGCGAGACGGCACTTCCCGGCCGGGGCGAGATCGATCCGGACGACCTTCTCCTGGGTCGGGCGCGGGTTCCGGATCTTGTCCAGTTCCTGTCGGGCGGCCGCGATCTTTTTTTCGAGGTCCCGGGCCTTCCGGTCGTTGGCGAAGACGCTTCCGTCGAGCGCCTCGACCCGGGCCCGGTAGAGGGAGAGGGCCGCATCGACCTCGGCGACGGAAAGGCGGGGGGGGCGCCCCTTCTCCCCGTCCTTCGTCGCCTCCCCCGGGGCATAGATCGCGAGGACGCCGCGCTCCAGCAGTTCCTTTTCGCGGCGGCCGGCCGCGGCCGCCTCCTCCGCGCGCCGCTTCCCGTCGGACAGCTCCTCGATCCGCCGGGTCAGTTCGCCCACGCGCTCGTCGACCGGCTCGGTCCGGAAGAGGTCCTCGGCGGACACCCCCGTGATCCGCGCTCCGCCGCTTGCCACCCTCGCGGAGAGGGTATCCGGCAGGAGATTGGGGGTGAGCCCGGGAAGGACGACGGTGGCCTCCGGCCGGTCCACCTCCACCACGCGCGTGACCTCGGCCATGTCGGGGTAGAGCACCACCCGGTCGACGCGTGAGGGAAATTCGGCGGGGAATACGGGAACGGAAAGAACGGTTGCCAGCAGGACGATCGCAAACGGGACCGGAATGAGGTTTCGGCGCATCACCACCTCGCGTTACAAAGATTTCTGAGCGGGGACACCGCTCTCCCGCATGGGCGGGGACACTCCGGGGACATTCCCAGGGGGGACATTCCCAGGGGGGACATTCCTATATCAAGTATTACGTTGAGGAGTGTCCCCCCCCAGCGTTGAGGAGTGTCCCCGCTAATGGGAGGGATGTCCCCGGCACATGGGACTCCCGAACAGCGGAAAAAGTTCCCGGCATCTCCGGAAAAACGGTTATTTCTTCCCCTTGACCGCCTCGATCGCCTCCCTTTTCCTGTGCGCTTCCCCGACCTTCCGCAGGGCGCTCCGCACGATCTCCTCGTCGGCAGACTCCCGGTGGAAGGCATAGCAGGTGTCGGCGAGGATCGGCGACCGCACGCCCAGCTGGCGGTGCTCCTCCAGGTCCAGGGAGAGGACCCCGTTCCAGTTCTGGTCGATGATGCTGTACGAACCGACGAAGATCGCGCGGAAGGTCGACTCGATCATCTCGTAGACGTGGCTGCACCCGGCTTCGCGGGGGATCCGCTCCTTCACCTTCTTCAAGCCCCCCCGCTCGAGCACCGCGATCCCGACCAGTTCCGAGAGCATCGCAAGGGGCTTCTCTTCGCAGCACGGGTAGGGGATACGGTCCATCTTCCCCGCGATCTTCTCGATGCGGTACGAACCATCGAGAAGAAGCGCAAGGTTCATGTCGTGGTAGTCGTCGTGCATCCGGGTGAGGGCGAGGATCTTTTCCCCCTCCAGCTTGTACATCTCGCACTTGACGATCCGCCCGAAGACCTGCTTGTGGTGTTTGGCCAGGCTCTTGATCGCCTCGTAGTCCATCGGCGCTACTCCCCGTTCGCGGCGGCGCACAGGCTCCTGAGCACCGCCAGGTTTCGTATGTCCCGCTCGAACTCGTCCTTTCCGTCCTTGGGCGTCTCCAGCAGCATCGGCAGCGTCCGGAATGCAGGGTGCGTCACGATCCGGCGGAATCCGGGGAGCCCGATCCCCCCCTCGCCGATGTGGAAATGGCGGTCGACCCGGCTCCCGAGGGCCGTCTTCGAGTCGTTCAGATGCCACAAGCGGACGAGAGGAAGGATTCCGTGGCGGGCAAGCTCCTCGAGCAGTCCCCTCCACCCTTCCTCGCCCGATATATCATACCCCGCCTCGAAGAGGTGCGCGCTGTCGAGGCACACCGCCACATCGGGCGGCGCCCCGGACGCGTCGATCAGGCGGCGGAGCTGTCCGATCGTCCGGCCGATCGAGTTCCCCTGTCCCGCCGTGTTTTCCAGAAGGAGCGTGACCCCCCCGGGGAACCTGCCGAACGTCCGGAGGGCCGAGGAGATCCGCCTCTCCCCCGTCTCCTCCGGATCCTCGCCGGAAGAGCCGGGGTGCAGGACGAGATACGGGACGCCGAGCATCGCCGCGCGCGCCGCCTCGTCCTCCAGCGCGTAGAGGGAGCGCGTCCTCACGGATTCCTTGGCGGAGGCGAGGTTGATCAGGTAGGCGCAATGGATGGCGACCGCCGAAACCCCCGCACGGGCGCTCTCTTCGCGGAAAACCCCGGCCTCCTCCTCGCCGAGGGCCTTTCCCCTCCACCGGGTGTTCTGCTTGGAAAAGATCTGGATGACCTCCGCCCCGATCGCAACCCCGCGTCCCGGGGCGGTGACGAGCCCCCCCGCCACCGAAACGTGGGCTCCGAAGCGGGGGATCTCCGTCGTCCGGGGAGACGCGGCTAGTTTCGTTCGAGCCGGTGGCACTGGCGGCAGTTCTTCTTCCGGAGTGGGTGCTCCTGGGTCATCGGAAACGGTTTCCCCTCGTCGTGGCAGGAAAAGCACTCCTGGTCGGAGGCGGCCGAAAGGTGGGGAGGCGTCCGGGTCAGAAAACGCTGACGCCCCGTCATGGAGAGAATGACGAGAAACCCGATGACCACGACCACCATGATGAGAAAATGGAGGTCCCGGGTTTTCATCGATCCATCCTCCGGCCGGCTCTTCCGAGAAAATTGCGCAAGGAACGATTGTAGGGCGGCCCCAGCGGAAATGACACCTGTTTTTTTTATTGCTAATTGAAGAATTTTGTTTTATTTTTTAGAAAAAGCAAGCCGTGCGGGGTCGCCCGTGAAAAACGTCACCGTCTTCCAGGTGGATTACGTCAGAAAGACGAAAGTCCCCATCGGCAAGGTGATCGAGCGCCGTACGAAGGAACGGGGGGACAACATCCTGGGCCTTCTGCGTCTTGCGAGAAAAGCGTATGCCTCCTCCCCGGAAGAGGCGCTGAACATCGCCATCGACGCCCGGGGCGCCTGGGCCAGCTGACCTGTCCATCTCTTCCGCCCGGCTCGCCTTGCCGGACGTGATCCTCCCCCGGAGGGAAAGCGTTTCCCGTTATTTCGGTCCCCGGAAAAGAGCGGGGCGGGGAGACGGCCGTTTCCCGCGCATCCGCCTGTCTCCCGTCCCGCACCCTGCGCGCCCCCCGAAGGGTTACCTCCCGGCGGACGTTTTCCCTTTTTTCGGCTCCCCCTCCTGCGGAAGGTTTACGATTTTCCCATATTCATCACGGATATATTCCCGAAACTTCCGCGCGGCGAGCTTGCCGCCGGCCTCATCCCCCGCCCCCCCTTCCTCCGAGGGGCGCAGGAGTTCGTAGTACCTGACGCCTCCGGCGGTTGCGTAGGACCTCGAAGGGACAAGGACCGCGGTCCCTTCTCCTTTCTTCGACCGCCAGACCGAACATCCTACCAGCTTGAGTCCGGAAAGAATCCCTTCCTCGAAGTGAATCTCCACGTCCGCCAGCTTCGATTCCGGCGCAGCACCGTGATTCAACAGATAATGCACCCGCATGGCCCGACCTCCTTGAGGG
>DATEXR010000092.1 GCA_035256765.1 Candidatus Deferrimicrobiaceae bacterium
GCATGGGGCGTGGCCAGGGCCTGTCACCGCGAGGGGGCCGAGCTCGGGTTCAACTATCTCGGCGAGGCGCTGATGAAACGCGTTCATCCCCTGGTGGAGTCGATCCATTCGAGCTTCGTCGAACCGCTCGACGTCGGCGACGACGCCCAGCTCGACGATTTCTTCGCCAAGGTCGAGGCCCGTTGGGGGCGGCTCGACTTCATCGTGCATTCCATCGCCTTTGCCAACAGGGATTCGCTGCAAGGCAATTTCCGGGATACCTCGCGCGCCGATTTCCATCTCGCGCTGGATATTTCCGCCTACTCCTTCATTGCCTGCGCCCGGCGGGCGGCCCGGTTGATGGGACCGGGGGGGTCCATGGTGACGATGAGTTACCTCGGGGCGGTGCGCGCCGTGCCGAACTACAACGTGATGGGTGTGGCGAAGGCCGCCCTCGAAGCGGCGACCCGTTACCTGGCCCACGATCTCGGGCCGGAAGGGATCCGCGTCAACGCCGTCTCGGCCGGGCCGATCCGTACGCTGGCCGCCTCCGGCGTGGTCGATTTCCGCAAACTGATGGAGAAGAACGCCCGTGGCGCCTCGCTCCGACGGAACGTGACGCAGGACGAGGTGGGGAACGCCGCCGCGTACCTCCTTTCGGACTGGGCTTCCGGCGTGACCGGCGAGGTGCACTACGTCGACGCGGGGTTCAACATCGGCGCCGGCGACCCGGGTGTCGAACCGGCCCCATGGGGCTCCTCCTCCCCCTCGTCCTGAGCGTTTGACGGGACAGCACGCAGATCCCCGTGCGGAAACGCACGCGGGGATGACGGGATTCTTTTCTATCCTTTTCCTGAAGCCGGATGCTGTTTGCCCCGGATCCGTCCTGACTCTGGTCGTACGCTGCCGCATAATTGCCCCCCCTCTTTGAGTAAAGTTACTCCACTCACCGTTAGGTTTCTTATGACAAATCCTATTGTCCTTGCGAATTGGATGAGTTGGAGGACCTGGAGTTCCCCCTCAGGGGCAAATGGCAATCATGGGGGAGCAGGCGGAAAACTTGGTGCGCATTCCCGGACGATGATGGGCACTACAGGAGAGGAACCAGAACGGACTGCAAACCCCGTACAAACAACCGCCTATTTCGGGGTGAAAATGGGGATTTGCGGGGACGCTGTTGACGCGGGATGTCCCAGCGAAGGACGCAGGAGAAAAGGTCGCGGACCCGGTTAAAGAAGATGTTCCGCTGGCCGAGGTCCTTGGTGGAACGCCGTATGCCGAACGGCACGTACGGTGGTGTGAGAGGTGGGGGGATGTAAGACCCCCCGCCTACTCGATGCCCCTTCCTCAGTGGCCCGTAAGAAATGCCTTGGCTGCGGCGAGTTCCTGACGCTCGGTATCGCGATCGGCGGTCAAGGTCTGCAACTTGGCGTAGTAATCGCGGGCCGCGGGGAGGTTGCCGGAGGCTTCCGCCGCGCGGGCGGCACCGGAAATTCCACGGAAGCGGTTGGGGTCGCGCTTCAAGGATCGCTTGAACTCGGCTAACGCCTGCTCCGGCTGGTTTAGGGCCAGGAGCATCTCGCCCAGCAACTCCCGCGACGGCACGACGTTCCCCGGGGTAACCGGATGCTTGTCGCTGGCTTCTTCCGCTTCTGCCGCCGCGCGCATCGACTGCACGGCATCGTCGTGCCGCTTCTCCGCGAACGCGATCCAGGCGTCGACTGTCTTGATCTGAAAGTCGGCCTGACCGGCCCAGTACCCGATCTTGGCCGACGTCATCGCCTCCTTCAACGCCCGGAGGCGCTCCGCATCCCGGTGCGCGGCCGCCACGTCTCCGCTGCGGGCCGCGCCGAGGCCGCGCGCGAAGACCAGGATCGCCTCAGCCTGCGGAAACTTGCTCCAGGACAGGCCGGCAGGCGACAGTTCAAGCGCCGCCGCCTGCTTCCAATCGCCGCGCTCCAACGCAAAGCGGGCGGGGATCGCCGCGAAGGCATAGGCCGCGACGAAGTTCTCGACGTTCACCTTGCGGATCGCGGCCGCCTCATCCAGCAGTCGCTTCGCCGCCTTGTCCTGTGCCTGCTGCAGATGACCGAAGACCATGTAATCCATGGCATGCAGGGCATCGTAGGTGCCGATGTCGAGGGTCTTCTCCGTCAGCTCGTTCTTCGCAGCCGCATACGAGGCGCGGTTCCCCTCCACCATCTCCCGCCACAGGCCGACCCGGCTGAACAGGTGCGAGGGCATGTGCAACGCGTGCGGGACAGACGGCGCGATCCCGGCGTAGGCCCGGGCGGCGGGAAGCCCCTTCTCGGCCAGCGGGGCATAGTCGTAAGTATGAATCAGGTAGTGGGCGACCCCCGGGTGGTCGGGGTACTGCTGGAACAACGGCTCGAGGATGCCAGCCGCCTTGAGTTGATTGGCGAACGTCTTGTCGGTGGGCAGCGCCGTGATGTTCAGCACGAGTGCATAGAGAATCCGCGCTTCCACGTCCTGCGGATACTGCGACGCCACGCCTTCCATGGCCTTCTCGAAGGCCACCGCCCGCGGCCGGTGCTCGGTGGTCTCCCAATCCTCGAAGAACGCGGCAAGGGCACGGATGTACGCGCGTTCGCGCTCGCTCTTGGCGCCCACCCGCTTCGCCTCCGCCATCGCCGACACACCCGCCTTGAGCGCGGCCGGGTTGGGCGGCCACGCGAAGGGATTTCCCATCGACATGATCGCGATTCCCCAGTGCGCCATCCCGCACTCCGGATCGTGTTGGAGGACTTTCGAGAAAGATTTCTTCGCCGGGTCGAACCAGAAGGAATGAAACAGCGCCATGGCCCGGTTGAACTCCTCTTGCGCGGCGGCGTTGCACGAGACGGGAAAGTCCACCTTCCCGAGCTGTTCAGGCGGAGTCCCTCGCGGAGTATCATTCTCACCGTGTCCCCATGCTCCGGAGGCACCGGCGCCGAGCATGATTGCCAATGTCAATGCCCCGACAGTCCTTCTCCTTGTCATGATCACCTCCCTGGGTCGGTTGTCCGCGGCCCCGAACTGCGATGACATCCTTAGCCTGATCCCGCTTTCCGCCCGCGTCTGTTGTTCATTAGGTGCCCGGCATCCGTTGCCGGATTCGCCTCGGATCACTTTCCGCCAGGCCGCCGATGTTGCTGTTTTCGAACGCCCCCTTGGGCCCCAGGACGATCACGACCGTTTGTTCGCGGTAGGCCGCCACAGGGGGGAAGTTGTGGTCTTCCCGAGCGATATGGTCGATCCGGAAGTAGACCTTCGGTTCGATCCGTCCGGGGCGGGATCTAATACTGTTCCCTTTGGAACCCAGATAGGCTCGAACCATTTCCCCTGCGAACGCTATCTAAAATTGAAAGCCCTGGAAAAATAAGGAGGCCTCATGCCACTCGTTGAAATCAAGGTTTTCGAGGGCGAGTTCTCGCAGACCCAGTCGCAGGAGCTCATTAAAAAGGTCACTGAGGTCATAGTCTCCTTTGCGGGGGAGAATCTGCGTCAGGCAACCTGGGTTGTCGTACAGCTGGGTTGTCATACAGGAGGGAAAGAGCGGCAACTGAGGGGTCGGCGGCAAAGCGTTGGGTTTCGACGACATCAGAGCGATCCAGAAGAGCAAGTTGATACAAAATTGATGACGGGATTCCCGTCGATCCATCAAGAAGACGTTGGTTGGAATGTTCTCCATTGATTCGGTTATCGGGGAGGAGACCACTTCACGGCTCAACTTTCCTCACCTTAAGGGGGTGGTGGGGAAACCCTTGGGGGTTCGAGTCCCCCCGGGGACTCGAACCGGCTTTGGGCGCCGACGAGCAGGAGGGAAAGCGCGACTTCAGGAGCGCGTCAGCCCGAAGCCGCGCCGCAAAGGCCGATCGCGTGATCGCGGAGGCTCGGGCGGGCGAGTCCCCCCTTTTGCACCATCGCAATACTCAAAGGGAATCCGGACTGACACCGGGCTTCCTTTTTTCGTATTATTGGCTGTGTGGCTTGAATATGGCTTGCTGAGCTCATTGCACATCATCGCCGCCTAACACTCGGAATGAATCCCGCGTGGACCGCCTTCCCCGGGCAATTGATGCCGGTCAATGAATTCCCCCATGATTCGACGGAGGATGAACAAAAAGCGGGGGAGGTTGCGCATGGGCAAGGTCACAGTGATCACCGGGGCGACATCCGGGATAGGGAAGGCAACGGCCCTCTTGTTGGCGGGCAGGGGGTACGAGGTGTACGCGGGAGCGCGGAACCCGGCGGATGGAGAGGCGTTGGTCGCCGAGGCAAAAGGGCGCGGGATCTCCCTTAAGGCCGTGCAACTGGACGTCACGGACGACGGTTCCGTCCGCGCAGCCGTTTCGCGCGTTGCGAGGGAGTCCGGAGGGCTGGACAACCTCGTCAACAACGCGGGGTACGGGTTCCTGGGGACGGTGGAGGAGGCGACGGATGCGGAGATCCAGCGCCAGTTCGACGTCAACGTCTTTGGCGTGGGCCGGATGTGTCGGGCGGCGCTCCCCTTGATGCGGGCCCGGCGGTCGGGTGTGATCGTCAACATCTCCGCGTGGCTCGGGAGGATGGGGTTTCCACTGTTAACGTACTACAACGCGAGCAAGTACGCCGTCGAGGCGATCACCGATTCCCTGCGGTACGAAGTGAAGCCCTTCGGCATCCGGGTTCACTCCGTGATGCCGGGCCTCTTCCGAACCCGCTTCGTATCGGGGGGGCTGGTTGCGAATCCGGCGACCGTCTCCCCGGCGTCGCCGTACGCCGCGCTGGCGGGGAAACTCATCCCCGTGGTGGCGAAGAAGATCAACGAGGGGCCGGACCCCGTGGCGGTCGCGGAGGCGGTCCTCCGCGTGATCGAGGATGCCGGTTCCCCCATCCGCACTCCGGTGGGTGTCGAGGCGGAGACGTTCGTCCCGATGGCGAAGCAGCTAACGGATGAGGCGTTCGAGGCGAAGGTGAAGGAGATCTTCGGGCTGTAGGGCTGCGCCCCGAAACGCTTGACGCGGCGAGGGGAAAATCACCGGGACGTCTCTATCTGATCTTGGAGGGG